>JAYTXK010000497.1:0-11229 GCA_043743005.1 Ignavibacteriota bacterium | reverse complement strand
TTAATAATATTTTTAAATTTTTTGAATTAAATTTTAATAGGAAAAATCAATGAGAAAATGGACTATTGAGGACAGTAAAGAGCTTTATAACATTAATGGTTGGGGAATTGATTACTTTGATATTAATGAAAAAGGTCATGCTATTGTTACCCCTAAGCCTAATTTTCCTGCTATTGATTTGAAAGATTTAGTAGATGAATTGCAATTAAGAGATGTTTCAACTCCTGTTCTTCTAAGATTTCCAGATATTTTAGATAATAGAATCGAGCAGATTTCTAATTGTTTCAAAAAGGCATCTGAAGAATATGGATATAAAGGAAAAAACTATATTGTTTATCCTATAAAAGTAAACCAAATGCGTCCAGTGGTTGAAGAATTGGTATCACAAGGCAAAAAATTCAACATTGGTTTGGAAGCTGGGTCAAAACCTGAATTACATGCCGTACTTGCAATAGCAAATGATGAACAAGCTCCTATAATTTGCAATGGATATAAAGATGAAGATTTTATCGAACTTGCATTATTAGCTCAAAAAATGGGAAAAGAGATTTATATTGTTGTTGAAAAATTAAACGAGTTAAAATTAATCAATACTGTTTCCAAAAGACTTAAAGTAAATCCAAATATAGGTATAAGAATTAAACTTTCGAGTTCAGGTTCTGGGAAATGGGAAGAGTCTGGAGGAGATAGAAGTAAGTTTGGGTTGAATGCAAGTGAACTTATGGAAGCTTTGGAATATGCAACTAATGAAGGAATTTTAAATCATATAAGATTAATACATTTTCATCTTGGTAGCCAAATCACAATGATTAGGAAAATCAAAACTGCATTAAAAGAAGTAGCTCAATTTTATATAGAATTAAGAAAATTAGGTTGTAATATAGATATAGTTGATATTGGTGGTGGTTTGGGAGTTGATTATGATGGCTCTCGTTCTACAGGTTCGAGTAGTATAAATTATACAATTCAAGAATATGTAAATGATGCTATTTCAACTATGGTCGATGCAGCTGAAAAACACAACTTACCACACCCTAATATTATTACAGAATCAGGCAGAGCTTTAACTGCACACCATTCTATTTTGGTTTTTGATGTACTTGAAACAACATCATTACCTCTTTGGGATAATGAAACTGAAATTAAGGATACTGACCATGAGCTTGTAAAAGAACTGCATAGCATATTGAAAAAGCTTTCTCCAACGAGAATGGTAGAAGATTGGCACGATGCACAACAGATGAGACAGGAAGCGTTAGATTTGTTTAGTTTTGGACACTTGGATTTGAATACAAGAGCGTTAACAGAGAGGCTTTTTTGGACAATTGCTCGAGTAGTTTATCAAATTAGTAGTGAAACCAAACATACAGTTGAGGAATTTAACTCTTTATCTAAAATGATGTCAGATAAATATTTTTGTAATTTCTCCTTATTCCAATCATTACCAGATTCTTGGGCTATTGACCAAATTTTTCCAATTATGCCAATTCATAAATTAAACAAAGAACCAAAAGTAAGAGCTACATTACAAGATATTACGTGCGATTCAGATGGCAAAATAGATCATTTTATAGGTGCTTTAGATGTTTCACATCATTTACCAGTTCATGAATTCAAAGATAATGAGCCATACTATTTAGCTGTGTTTCTGGTAGGTGCATATCAAGAAATTTTGGGAGATTTACATAATTTATTTGGTGATACTAATGCAGTTCATGTTGTTGTAAATGAAACTGGATATGAAATAAAGCAAATAATTGATGGTGAAACTGTTGCTGAAGTATTAGAATATGTTCAGTTTAACCCTAAAAAACTTGTTCGTAAAATGGAGACTTGGGTGATGAGTTCACTCAAAGCTGGTAAAATAACTGCTGCTGAAGGTAAAGAATATTTGTCAAATTACCGTTCTGGACTATATGGTTATACTTATTTAGAATAGAAATTATTAAAGTATAATCTAAAAAAGTAAAGAAATAAATAATTAATCAAATATGTCAAAAAAGAAATATATAAATTTAGAATATGTAAATCTCTTTCCAACTAAAAGAGATTTTTTTGCTACTGCTGACGAAAAAACAAATTTATATAATAAAGCTTTAATAGCTTTAAGAACTCAATTTAGACAAATAACTGAAGATAATAAAAAAGTTGCATTTAAAATGATGCATTTTAATAAGTTAGTTAAGTCAAAATATCAAGACGAAATTGTAAATGTTATTAAAATGTATCTCAAAGAAGATCAATTTGATTTAAAGAAATAGAATTTATACTTTAAAGCATTCAAACTAACAGCAAACAGCTTATTTGCTTTTTCGTATTTTTTTAGAATTTAAGAACCCAAATATTATCAAACACAAAGTAATTATTACAGAAAATTTACCTAACCAATCGCCATACATTGTATAAAAGGTTTTTTCTTTAATTAATGGAAGTGTTTGCATTACGGCTGTTCTTTTATATTGTTTAGCTCTACTAATGCTTTCACCAGTAGGAGAAATAAATCCAGATACTCCTGTATTAGCTGACCTTGCAATACATCTTTTATTTTCAATTGCTCGTGCTGCAGCTATTTGAAAATGTTGTTCAGGACCAGGAGTATAATCGTACCAAGCATCATTAGTGATAACAGTCAGTACTTCTGCACCCATATATGCAAAATTTCTAACAAATTCTGGGTATATAGATTCAATACAAATAATGTTTCCAACTGGTATTGCTTGATTACCCTTATGTACATACAAATTTTTCTGTATTGTACCTATTCCCCAAGATGAAATTCCTACTCCCCATTCAAACCATTTTTGTGCAAAAACAAATAATTCAGCATTTGGTAATCTCTCAGCAAAAGGAGTTAATCTCATTTTATAATATACTTGTTCTTTATGATTTTCACCATTAATATTTGGATTTAGCATTAATGCTGAATTGTAGTTTTCATACTTAATACTAGAATCTAATTTATCAGATTTGGCTGTAATTGGAATATTTTCATTTGGTTTAAAAAAGTAGAATTCGCAAAAACCACTTAATAAAGGTTGATTATTTTCATTTATCCAATTTTGTAAAAATGAAAAGTTATGTTTGCTATTAAAATCCAAACTCAAGAACCCAATTGCAGTTTCACTCCAAACACTTAAGTCGGACTTACCTTGAGATTTTGTTAATGAATCTTGCAATTTTTGATGAATCAATATTTGTTCAAAAGGTCCATTTGCCCATTTTTCCCAAGGATTTATGCTTGGTTGAACAACTGAAATACTAATTGTTTTATGAGTTTTCAATAAATTATCAAAATTATATTCTGATTTTCTAAAATGTCCATAAACTAAAGGACATACAATTATTAATAATATTAACACACAATTTTTTATGACTAATTTGTCTTTTAATAATTTACTACTAACTATATTTGAATAGTTTTCTTTAATTAATATTACAATTTGAAATAAAAGTACATTCACATAGCAAATAAAAAAGCTTGCTCCCCATATTCCTGTAATATCTATAAATTGAATCCAAGTATTATTTAATATTTGAGTATTCCCAATTGTAATCCAAGGATATGATAATTCACTTTGAGAATGTAGCCATTCAAAAGCAACCCAAATAAAAGGTAAAAAACTTAAAGCAATTTTTCTATTAAATTTGCGTAAAACAAATGAATATGCAATTATTGGTAACATTAGAAAAAAAGCGTGAGTAAGCCAAATTGCAAATCCTGCAATCATCAAATATGGATCAGTTTCTTTTTGAAAACTGCTTATCCACCAATTTGTTAATCCATGATATGTAAAAAAAGTAAAATAAAGCATCATAAAATAATTTTTATTTGGCTTATCCAAAGCATATAAAAGTGGTATAAATGCTATAAAAGCAAGCAAATAAAAAGGCATCGGAGGAAAAGAAATACCTAATAATGCACCAGTTAAAACTCCATAAAGAACTAATTTCATATTTTATTTATTTAATTTGTAAATTATTTAAATGCAAGATATTAATAAAATTTAAGTGTTGGAAATAAAATTGTTTTTATTTGACGTTAGCATTTGTTAATTTGTGGATTAAACAAATCAAAATTGAAATTAAATTAATTATACAAACAAAGGTTAAATCATGAAAATACTTTTATATTTTATTATGGTTCTTTTTTTGGGAACTAATATAGGGTTTTCTAAAGAGAATTTGGAAAGAGAAAGTGATGATTCAATTTCAGGTCCAATGGCTAGGCATAATCATTTTTTTGCTCCAAGAGCCTATCCATTCAATGATATACCTGAGAATGCTTATCAAAATTCATTGAATGAAAAAGAAAAACTTAAATTTAAAAAAGCTAAATATTCTACTATGATTCAAGCTCAACAGCCAGAGTGGAAGCCTATTGGTCCATTTAATACAGGTGGTAGAGTAAAATCAATAGTAATACACCCAAATAGTCCTGACACAGTATATATAGGAACTGCAGCTGGTGGAATTTGGAAATCTGTAAATGGAGGAGGGAATTGGAGACCAATATTCGACAACCAAAATTCTATTGCTTTTGGTGCTTTGGCAATAGATGAAAACAATCCAAATATATTATATGCTGGCACTGGAGAAGCTGTTGCAGGTGGTGGCAATATTTACCTTGGTTCAGGAATGTACAAATCTACTGACGCAGGTGAAACATGGAAATTAATTGGACTAACAAATGTTGGTGCTTTTAGTAAAGTGTTTGTTCATCCTAAAAATTCAAATCTTATTTATGCTGGTGCTACAAATAGAGGGGTCGGATTTTATAAATCAACTGATGCTGGAAAAACATGGAATCAAACTCTATCAGCTTCTGTTACTGATGTAAGTATTGACCCAAATGATGAAAAGAACGTTATTTGCGGAGTTAGTGGGAAAGGTCTCTTTTCCTCAAACGATGCTGGTGAAACATGGTTGGACAAAAGTAGTTCGCTTACTCAATATACTTTGGGTAGAATTTCTGTTCAAATGGCTCCAAACTATCCTAAAACTATGTATTTATTATCAGAAATTTCTCAAGTAGTAAGTAGTGTAACAACTACCTATGGATTGGTATTGCGTTCAAATGATGCTGGAGTTTCTTGGTATCAAGTTTTAAACGGAGGAACTTCATTTTTTAATAATCAAGGATTTTACGATAATTATATAGCAATTAACCCCCAAGATGCAAATAATGTATATGCAGGAGGAATTGATGTTTATAAAAGCACTAATGGCAACCAATTAAATAACATTACAAATGTTTATCCAAATCAAATTAATCATCCAGACCAACATTGTGCTGCATTTTATAAAAAGAATCCTAATATTATGTATTATGGAAATGATGGTGGAGTAATGAAAACTACTAATGGCGGTGATCAATTGAAAAAAGTTAATAATGGTTTGGAAATTTCACAATTTTATTCTTTATCTATTGACAATTCTGAAGAAAATAGAAACTATGGTGGAACTCAAGATAATGGTTCTCTGGGAAATAGAGACCCATTGAATTGGCAACAATATTTAGATGGAGATGGTTTCCAATCTGTGGTTGACCCATTTGATCCAAATGTTGTAATTATGGAAAGTCAATATGGAAATATGGCAAAAATTGATTTTACTTTTGGGACTAACCGAACTTCAATTACTAGTGGCTTACCTTCCTCTCAAGATAAAATAAATAATCCTTTTTTCGCTCCAATAGCAGCAGACATAAACCCAAATTACAAAGGATTTTATTACCATGGTAGAAAAGGTGTTTATTATAATACAGAATCTGGTAATTCAGACTGGGTGCAAAGTTTAAAAGACAGAACTACATTTTGTACTGCACTTGGGGTTGCAAATTATACAAAAAATGATTATTATGGATTGTATGCTGGATTTGCAAATGGTGAACTTTTTTACACAGGCGATTTGGAATCTTGGGTGCAAGTTAATATGAATGGCTTGCCTAATAGAGCAATTAGTAACATTGTAACATCTGCAAATGACTCATCTACTGCTTATGTAGTTCTTTCAGGTTATGGTACTCCTCATGTTTACAAAACAACAAATAAAGGTAAGAATTGGTTAAATATAGGTCAAGACTTACCAAATTCACCTGCAAATGCTATTGCTATTAATCCTAAAAATGAACTTAACCTTTATGTTGGTACGGATGTTGGAGTCTTTACTACTTTTGATGGTGGTATTTCTTGGTTACCATTTGGTAATAAATTACCAAATAGCCCAATTGTAGATTTGCAATTTAGGTCATATAATGGATTGAACCCGGATCCTAATATGAAAAAAATGTTACTAAGAGCAGCTACTCATGGTAGATCAATGTGGGAAGTTGAAGTTCCAGATACAAAAATAGCTTCTCAAGAAATTCTAATACCAAAAGGTGGTGAACAATACATTAGCGAAACTAATGAAAGAGTTTCTTGGTATGGATTTGATTTACCGGTATTAGTTGAGTTTTCTACTAATAATGGAGATAGTTGGAATACATTAGCAGATAATGTACAGGGAAATAATATGCTTATGTTTGTACCAAAAGTAAGCTCTTTTGAAATGAGGTTGAAAATATCATCTAAATCAAAACCTGAACAAGTTAAAATTTCAAATACTTTTTCTATAACTCGTAAAAAACGTGGTTCAGTTACAAGTACAAATACACTATCGTTTACTGCTTACGGTATTTCTTATGATGGTAAAGGATTTTTGTGGGCTACTGATGTTGGTATTTCAGGTAAATTATACAAAATAGATGCAAATACTTTACAAGTAGTTAGTTCATTAGATTTAGCTGGTGATAGTTTATTTACAGATATTTGTGTTGATAGAACTAATGGCGACTTCTATACTCATAGATTTACAACATTAAATGAAGGAAGCGATGGTAAATTAGAAGTTTATAATAAGGATGGCAAAAGATTAAAATCTGTTAAAAGTCCAGCTGGAGTTTACCCAATCGGAATTGAATTAGTAGATGGTAAATTATTAGTTTCTAATCGTGATGGAAATAAAAAATTTACATTTTTAGATAAAAGTAGCTTAACTTGGCTTCAAGACTTTAATAATCCTTGTAATGTTAATTATGGTCCAAGAGGATTATCTTATGACGGTAGTGAATTTCTTTATCATATATGTACTGATTTTACTGGTGGGAGTTTGTTAAGTGCTAAAGTTGTAAAAATAAGCAAAAAAGATTTATCTACGATAGTTGATTACATTGCATTGGAAAATTACCAAGGACTTATAAACGCAAGAGGTGTTGATTATGACCCAACTGACAAAAACATGTGGGTGTCTGATTATGGTGGAAATATTTTCAAAGTAGCAGGGTTTGAAACAGTTACTTCGGTAGAAGATGACAAATCAGATTTGAATACAAATGATATTGAAATCAAAATTGCACCTAACCCTATATTTAATACTGCCAATATTGCATTTGAAGTGAAAAAAGATAATGCAATTGTAAAAATAGAAATTTATGATGCTTTAGGTAAAAGAGTTGGCATATTATTTGATGATAAAGCATATACTAATAGTCCAATAAATTTAGTTTTGAACAGTGAAAAATACCAAAATGGATTATATAATTTAGTGTTTTTAATAAACGGACAAATTTTGGATACTAAAAAATTCATAGTAAATAAGTAACTAATTGTTAAAAAGACCAACTCATAATAATGAAGATGATAAACGTGATAGGTATTTAATTACTTATGCCGACTTAATTACTTTATTACTTGGGTTGTTTGTGATACTATATGCTTCTTCTCAAGTTGATAGTGTGAAATATAAAGAGTTTTCAAATGCTTTTGCTAAAGTATTTTCTAAAGGTGATGGTGTTTTAGAAGGTAGTGCAAATGGAGTACCTGTTACAATTTTACCGGGTACAAGTGGTCAAGAAAGTATTCAAAGTTTGACACAAAAAGCACAAGTTGCTTTACAATCTTATATAAATGAAGGGAAAGTCGAAGTTAGAAGTAATGGGAAGGAATTAATTTTAGCATTACCAGAAAAACTTTTGTTTGAACCTGGTAGAGCAGATCCTAAACAAGAAGGATTAAAGGTTTTGGATACTTTGACGAAAATATTAGGCAAATTGCAAAATCAGATTACAATAGATGGTCATACAGATTCTGACCCAATACGTACTTTTCAGTTTGAATCAAATTGGCATTTGTCAGTACAGAGAGCTATGAATGTTGGATATACAATGATGCTCAAAGGATTGCCAGAAACTAATTTAAGTATTAGAGGATTTGGTGCTGAAAAACCTGTTGATAATAATTCTACAGCAATTGGTAAAGCAAAAAATAGAAGAGTTGAGATTACAATTAGTGAACTGTCAATTACTGCTCCTTCTACAAAAGGATACTTAATTAAAGATAGTGTAACAAATAAAAAATAAAAAATGTTAAATTGCATCTAACAACAAAGCAAACATTCGGAAAAGTAATGCATAAAGATGTTGAACAAGATATTGTTAAAATTAATACTCCTCATTTTGGAGAATTAGAAATTAGCAAAGAACATATTTTCCATTTTGAAAATGGAATGTTAGGGTTTGAAGAATTAAAAGATTATGTACTAATAAGTGATGAAGATACAGATCCATTCAAATGGTTAATATCTTTAGAAAACCCAGATATTGGTTTTCCACTTTTGAGTCCACAATTAATAGATTTGGATTATAGATATGGAAAAGAATACGAAGATCCATATTATGCTCCATTTGTTGTGATTACTTTAGCTGGAATTGATGGGAATATAACAGCAAATATGAAAGCACCGATAATTTTGAATATAGAAAATCTAAGTGCAAACCAAATAATTTTGCCGTCTGAAAAATATTCTCCGAATCATGTTTTAAAATTAAATAAATAAATTATGTAAATGAAGTAAAATTTTGTTATATTTACAAAAATAAAAAATGAGTTAAATAAAAACAAAATTTTGCCGATAAACTTTAAGAGTATTTTATGCTTGTATTATCAAGGAAGATAGGAGAGGTTATTACTATTGGCTCATCAGTAAAGGTGACAATATTAAGCTTTGATAGAGGTATTGTAAGACTTGGAATTGATGCTCCTAAATCGATTCCTGTCCATAGAAAAGAAGTTCATGATAAAATTGTTGAAATGAACAAACAAGCTGCTAAAACTGAATTTTCAGTTTTTAAAAATGCTTTGACTATGTCTGATGTTAAATTTGAAAGCCTAAAAATGGAAAATGCTTTGAATTTACCTTCATTGCAAAGAAAAAGTAGTGAAAATTAGTTTGATAATCTATTATAGAATTTATATAAAGAGTTGAAAATGGTTACTTATTCGGTGTTAATTATTGATGATGATGTTTGGATGCAAAGAATTCTTTCCAAAACTTTATCTACTTATGGGTTCAAGCAATCTTACTTATCTTCAAATGGCTTTGATGGTATTGCTAAAGCAGTTGAATATCAACCTTCATTAATAGTTTTAGATATTTTAATGCCTGACCTTTCTGGTCATTTAACACTTAAAGTATTAAAATCAATCAAAATGACTAAGGAAATTCCAGTTATAATGGTCTCTGCATTATCTGATATGGAAAATCTTGGTAAAGCTGTGAAAAGTGGTACTGCTGGTTTTATTTCAAAACCTTTTACAAGAGCAACAGTATTTGAAAAACTTTTAGACGTTTATGGAAAAGAAAAATTAGACTTGATTGCCAAAGGTAAATCATTACAAGATTCTTCATTAGGATATTATGATGAAGGTGGATTTGGTGGTGGTAGCTCTTATTCTGGTATATCTTCACCTTCTGTTCCTCAGTTTGAAGATATGGAAGATGACTTTGATGATTCTCCAAAATCTAAATCTGGTGGAGTTTCCTCAGATCAATTAGCTGCACATTATCAAGATAGTGATAAACAAAGTATTGACTCAATAAAAAAACTATTGATGAAAGGAAAATAATAATTTAAGATGCCTAAAATGGTAGCTTTTTTTTTTTAATTTGAATTTTTAATTTACTATTTTCAAAATAATATCTTCAATACTCCAGCCAGTATTTACTTTAATTTCTTTATCCATATTAAAGAATTTTTCTGAGGCTTTATAAGGATAAAAACTTCCAAAATCATATTTCTCATTAGCATTTTCATCATAAAATCCAGACAACTTATAAGTTCCAGTCGATACATTGCCAAATTTCCATATTTTTGACTTTGTGTTTGTAAAGTATTTAGTTTTACCATCTGTACTAAAAAGTTCTAAACTATAATATCCATTATACCCACTACTATCTAAAATTTGACCAGAAACCGACAAACCTTCAGATTTTACTTTAGTAGAAAATCTAATTACATAAGTAGTATCTTTTGTATAGTTTCCTTCAATTGATTTAAATTTATTCATATCAATTTTTAATTTATACCAAGACCTACTATTCAGTGGTTTGTTTAAAGTAATTTTATAACAATTATCTTGAATATGAGTCAAAATAAAATTTACTTCCCTATCATCTATACTATTAAGTTTAATTCTTTTTGCAATCTCAAATGAATCTACTGCTTGATTAAAATTAAATATAAAAGCTCTGTCTATTTCAATATCCTTAGTACTATCTTTCAAATCAAAATTTATTAAACTCAATTTGTTGGTGTCTTTTTCATCAGATCCAAAGAAAAATGCAGTGTTATTCGAGTCAGAAATATTGTTTTTTACCAAATCTTGGATAGGGTTAGAAATTTTAGACTTAGCAATAACTTTCCATTTATCTTTTTGTGCCATTGTATCTTTGGTAATAATAACAACTTCTTTATTCGATTTATCTTTTAAATATGCTGAAAGAATTTCATTGCTTTTCATTCCCAAAGAATCTTTAATTTCAAACGCACTTTTATTAATGCTTAAAGTATCAATTTCTTCACTAAAAGTAACAATAATCTTCTTTTGATTTATGCTTAAAGCACTTGTCAAACTCGGTTGTGTGTTATCAATTGGGTTACCAATTCTTAAATTAAGTTCTGCTTTTTTGGTATTAATTTCTATGTCTATATTTGCTGAACCAACCAAATCTGAATTAAAATCAATTAGTTCATCTTTAAATTTGTCATCAACCGCAAAAAATCTATATTTACCTTTTTTTAATCCTTGAAATTCAAATTCTCCACTTGTTCCAACTTGAGTCCTATAATGTGCCTTTGTCTTTGAAGGATTGAGTGTATCAGGATTGATATTATCAATTCTATAAGCAAAT
>JAYTXK010000496.1:0-5838 GCA_043743005.1 Ignavibacteriota bacterium | reverse complement strand
TCGACAAACTTAATGCTGGATTTTTAGTAAAAACTCTTAGACCATTTGGTTATTTAATAACTTGGCTTTTTAGAGTAAAAACCTTTAAAAATAAACAAGTTATGTTTAAAGGATTCCTTAAAGGAATTTTTTATAAAAGCGATAATTAAAATATTATTCAAATATGATTTAACTAAAAGTAAATTCCTACTGTTAAAGTATAAAACTTTTTAAGCTCCTCATTATCTAATCTACCAATTACATTTGATTGGTTGATTTTAGCTTCTAAATAAGCTTTGATCATCATTAAATTTCCTTCAACTCCAAGACCAAAGCCATAACCAATTCTTTTTTGAACTTCAGATTCTTGATAATTCAAAGGTAATGTAGCAGAATTACCTATTTTTATATCAGTTGTATATGAGATATAGTTATAATTAACTTCCCCATTTAAATAAAATTTAACAACTTTCAAATTTAAAACATTAAAATTTAAACCTGCTGAAATAGGAATTACATTTTGAACAGTATTTAGTTCTGGATATGTTTTGTTTGGATTTAAAGGGTCAACTATTTTTAATGTACTTTGAGTAAACCTATGAATTGCAATTCCACCATAAATATCTAAATAAGGTAATAATGTTGTTCTTATGTTTACTCCAAGATGATATCCAAAACTCGCTTGATCAGAAATTTTGGAAACTAGATTTGGTTTTGAAGTGTCTATTAGATTATTAAAAACTCTATCAAAATCTCCACTCGGAACTGATAAACCGAATTTAACACCAAAATCTAATGGTCCTGCTGCAAATAAATTAATTGAAACAAAACTTAATAATATTATGATTTTTATAGTATTTTTCAAAATAACACCTTTATATAAAATATTTTTGGTAGAAAATTGTTATACAAATTTAAAATTAAGAATTTTAATAATTCTATTAAATTTTGATTAAAAACACTTTTGGGGGAAAATGTGCAAAAAAATATTCTCATAATTTTTATATTATATATTTTAAATTTAAATTTATCATATTCAGTTGACAAAATTATGCCAATTAATATGGGTTTTTATTTAGGTGGAAATATGAATATGCACAGTACAAATTTTTCATCAAATACATATTCAAATCTTTTAAATAGTATAAATTTTAATGAAAACAAAAACAGTTTCGGTATAAATGGTGGATTAATTTTTAATTATCCTTTTGATTCTAAATTTACTTTCTCAGGTAGAATTGGTTATAATGTAATGGGTGTAGATTTTATCAAAAATGAATATACATCAACTAACTCTTTAGGGTATCTTGAAATATCACCAGCTTTGAAATTGGATAACATAATTCCAATTGATAATATTTATTTACTTGCTGGACTTGAAATAGGTGTTCCAATTACAAAATCACATTCATTAAGCTCTTCATCATTTCAATTGGTGTCAAATAAAGATATACCAGATGCAAATCTTAGAATTGCAGCTATTATTGGTGCTGGATATAATTATGAAATTAAAAGGAATTTGTATTTATCTCCAGAAATTAGTTTTAGATTACCTTTTTCTAAAGTATCAAATAACTCAGCTTTTACAAGTTGGGATGTTCCACAGATAAGATTAGGAGTAAATTTGACATTTGGTTTTGATAAAAATGAAAATACAGTTGAAAATACAGACTATCCAATAAATGTAGGATTTAGGCAAATAAGAGCTTATGATAAGAATGGAAATAAATATGATGTTAAAAAGATTTCAGTTGAACAAGTACAATATGCTGAATTATTTCCATTATTAAATTTCACATTTTTTGATGAAAATTCAAGTGAACCAAATCCCAAATATATTAAATTATCAACTGATAATGAGACGGGTAAATTTTCAATTAATACTTTAGAACCAAATTCAATTGAAATAAACAAAAATACTTTGGATATAATTGGAATTAGAATGCAACAATATTCAAATGCAAATTTGTTAATTACTGGAACGAACGATAATTTAAATGAAAAGAACAATTTAGAATTATCTAAAAAAAGATGTGAGATTGCTAAAAATTATTTAATTATAAATTATGGAATTGATGCTTCAAGGATTAAAATTGAAGCAAGAAATTTACCTGAAAAACCATCTTCATCAAAAGATAAAGATGGAATTGCTGAAAATAGAAGAATTGAATTTAGCTCAAATTCTAAAGAGCTTTTGCAACCTATTTTAATTGAAAAAGAAAAGCAAACAATTTCAGACCCAACAAATTTGGAATTTGTCCCTTTTGTAGAAACTAAAGATTCAATTAGCTCTTGGGAGCTAACTGTTACTCAATCCGATAGGAATATTAAATCTTTTGTAGGAAGTGGTGAGCCTTCTGTTTTGCAATGGAATATTTTACCAAATGAACTTGCACCATCAGAGATCCCAATTGAATATTCATTTGTAGCAAAGTCTTTGAAAGGCAAAAGTGATAGAAAATCTGGTACAATTCCAATTGAATATTATTCATATACAAAGAAGAAGACTGAAGAAAATACTGACAAAACAGTTTCAAAATTTAGTCTAATTGTATTTGAATTTGATAGTCCAAATATTTCTGATATTGATAAAGAAATTTTAGATAAAAATATTTTACCTGCAATTAAATATAATTCTACTATTCAAGTATTTGGTTATTCAGATAAAATTGGTGATGAAGATTATAACAAAAGATTAGCACTCGCCAGAGCAGATAATGTAAAGAATTACTTGCAGACAAAAGCTAAGGGTGCAAAATTTGAAGTATTCGGAGTGGGAGAAAGTATTTTACTTTTTGATAATGAATCTCCAATTGGAAGAAATTTATCAAGAACTGTACAAGTTTATATAGTTACACCAAAAGAGAAATAGGAAATTAAATGTCGGATTCAAATTATAAGTATTTATTAAACATAAATTCACCATTAGATTTAAAAAAACTACCAAAAAATGCTTTGCCAGAAGTTTGTGATGAAGTACGTGAGTTTATAGTTGACACAATTTCTCAAATTGGTGGGCATTTTGGAGCTGGATTGGGAATGGTTGAGCTTTCAGTTGCTCTTCATTATGTATTTAATACTCCAAAAGATAAAATAGTTATTGACACAGGTCATCAAGCATATCCTCATAAAGTTTTGACTGGTAGAAGAGATTTACTTCATACAATTCGGCAAAAAGATGGAATATCAGGTTTTTTGAAAAGAACTGAAAGTGAATATGATGTATTTGGAGCTGGTCATGCAAGTACTTCTATTTCTGCTGCCTTAGGATTAGCTACAGCAAGAGATTTGAACAAAGAGGATTATAAAGTAGTTGCAGTAATTGGCGATGGTGCAATGACTGGTGGACTTGCTTATGAAGCAATGAATAATTGTGGTTTTCAGCAACGTGACATTACTGTAATTCTAAATGACAATAATATGTCAATTGCTCCAAATGTTTCTGCATTTTCAAATTACTTTAATGAAATATTTGTTTCCTCACCTTTGCAAAAAATGAGAGAAAATATTTGGAACTTAACTCATAAATTTGACCATTTAGGAGATAGATTAAGAAAAGTTGCTTCTAAACTTGAAGATGGAGTAAAAGCAATCATTACACCCGGAGTTTTATTTGAGGCATTAGGATTTAATTATATTGGTCCAATTAATGGCAATAATGTAACAAAATTAGTTAGAATTTTAGACTCAGTTAAGAACTTCCACGGTCCTGTATTATTGCATGTTATTACTCAAAAAGGTTATGGATATGAACCTGCTGAAAATGATAAACAATTCCTTCATGCAATTGGAAAAATTGACAAAGTAACAGGAAAATCATTAGCCAAAAAACCAGTAGTTGCTCCCCCACTAAGTTATCAAGATGTTTTTGGTCAAGCTACATTAGAAATTTGTAAAGAAAACTCTAAAGTAGTTGCTATTACTGCTGCAATGCCTGATGGCACTGGCTTAAATATTGTTCAAGCTGAAATGCCTGAAAGAGTATTTGATGTTGGAATTGCTGAAGGTCATGGAGTTACTTTTGCAGCTGGTCTTGCTTGTGAGGGAATAATTCCAATTGTAGCAATTTATTCCACATTTTTGCAAAGAGCTTATGACCATATAATTCATGATGTAACACTTCAAAAACTTCATGTTATTTTTGCTTTAGATAGAGCAGGACTTGTAGGAGCAGATGGTCCTACTCATCATGGCGTATTGGATTTGGCATATCTAAGACCAATTCAAAATATGATTATTATGGCTCCAAAAGATGAGCAAGAATTGCGTAATATGCTTCATTCAGCAGTATATGATTATACTAAAGGTCCTGTTGCTATTAGATTTCCTAGAGGTGCTTCTATTGGAGTAGAAATGGGTAAAATGAATTCTATTGAATTAGGCACTTGGGAAATATTAAATGAAGGTAAAGATATTGTGATATTAGCTGTTGGTAAATTAGTAATTGAAGCTACTAATGCTGCGAAAATATTACAGGCTGAAGGTATCAATGTTGAAGTAATTAATGCAAGGTTCATTAAGCCATTAGATTTTAAAATGTTAGATTACATTTCGAGTAAATTTACTAAAATATTAACTTATGAAGATGGTACAATAATCGGTGGATTTGGCTCTGCTGTTTTAGAATATTTCGCCCAGAAAAAAATACACAATCTTGATATAAATATTTGCGGTTTACCTGATAGATTTATAGACCACGGCACACAGGAAGAGCTATATGAAGATTTGAAATTAGATTCAAAAGGCATTTCTGAAACAGTTAAAAAAGTTTTAAATTTGTCCAAAAATGTATAATTCTTTCAACAAAAATAGAATTTACTTGTTAAAGTAATTTTTTCTCCTTAACTTTGTAATCTTATTTATTTAAGAACGGAGATTTCGTAGCTCAGCTGGTAGAGCATTTGACTTTTAATCAAAGGGTCGCGGGTTCGAGTCCCGCCGGAATCACAAATTAAAGCCTAATTTCTTGTCATAAAAGAAGTTAGGCTTTTTAGGTTTTAAATTTCTGAAAGTATTAATTAATTGAATTTTAGTGAAGTACACTATTCCTACTATCTCATCTAAAAATTATTTCCCAATTATAAATTTGTAATTAGAAATATTGGAATTGTCTTCAATTCTTAGGAAGTAAATACCATCAACTAAATTATTATTAAGTTCTATATTTAAAGGAGATAAATTTAATATTTTAGACTCTATATTGCGACCTAAAAAGTCAATTATTTTTATTTTTGGGTTATCAAAATTAGTTTTTAATGTTATTTTATTATTTTCAATTATAAAACTATTTTGTTCTTTTGTTTCTTCTTTTTCCTCTTCAATGCCCATTGGTACCAAAGTAGTGCTTTTATAAAGTTTTGTACCATCAAACATAAAAATCCTTCCTTTGGGAGAAATTTTTATAGCTTTTCCATATACTCTTAACTTATCATTATATCTCCAAGTTGAATCTCCAAAAACATACATGCCAAATCCGCTATAAAAATTATCATAATCGTCAACTGCTAACCTACCTAACGAGGCTTCATCTTTAAAAAAATAAGTTTTTTTCCAATTTCTTCCATTGTCTGTTGATAGAAAATCATTACCATCTTCTGAAACGGCATAGCCATAAGTTCCAATTTTGCTAAACGCAATTGATTTCATATAACAAACAAGTCTTGTTGCCTTTTCATCATAATAAACAAAACGATAACCATTTGAATTACTTGAATCTAAAATACTAATGAAATTATTCAAACCTGTTGCGAATACCATTCCTTCATTATTTTCACCTAATACTTGCTCAGAAAAGATTGGTACTGTTTTCCATGTGTTACCATCATCTTTTGATACTCTATGACAGTCTCCAGCTGTATA
>JAYTXK010000495.1:0-14116 GCA_043743005.1 Ignavibacteriota bacterium | reverse complement strand
TTATGATTTGTTAAGTCTAATCCATTAGCACTTATTTTAGTATTTATTTTAATTTTGTAATTAGACCCATTAGGAGTAGTGCTATATTTCAAATCACTTACCCAAACTTTAGGAGTTCCTATTAAAAAAGCTTCTCTAATCAATCCCAAGTATGATTTTTTTGAGAACAAAGAATTTTCTTTTATTAATTTTGCTTGAGTTTCAGTTTCAGTTACAACTAATTTAAGTTGATTATTTTCTCCAGCTATCATCTTGTTTGGTAATAGTACATAAAATGGAGTACCACTTCCTAAATATTTACCAACAAACTGATTATTCAAATAAACTTCAACATGAGATTCTAATCCCAGAAAATAAAGTTGAAAAGAATGAGATGATAGTAAGTTTTTTTGTATTCTAATATCTTTTTGATAAGTTATTTTTGAAATATTACTTTCAGAATAAGGTAAACTTATTTTTGTGCTATTGCCATCTTCGTCAATTCTTTGCCAAGTGCCTGCTAAGGAAGTAACCAACCTTGTTTCTGAAGGAATTAATATTTTGATTTCTTCATTTGATAATGGAACATAAGCACTTTGGCTAAATAAATTTGAAGCAATTATCAAAAATATAAACAAATTTAAATATAATATTTTCTTCATTTCGGTTAAGGTTTAATTTAATAAGACATTTCTTTAATTATACAAAGTATTTTATTAGCAAATTTACAAAAGCAAACTTAGATTATATATTCACAGCCAACATATTTTTGTAGTACACTTGGTATATGTAGCTTTTCTCCATCAAAATAATTTTCAATTATAGCAACCAATATTCTTGGAGTTGCCAATCCAGAGCCATTAAGAGTATGTACAAATTCAGGCTTGGCACTTGCATCTCTTTTAAATCTTATGTTGGCTCTACGTGCTTGAAATTCTTCAAAATTAGAACAACTTGATACTTCAAGCCATTTTTCTTCTCCGGGAGACCAAACTTCCAAATCATAAGTTTTTGCTGATGAAAAACTTGTATCACCAGTGCAAAGTAATATTACCCTATAATGTAAATCCAATGCTTTTAAAAGAGACTCTGCATCTCCAACCAAAGTTTCTAATTCATCATAAGAATCTTCAGGTTTTACAAATTTCACAAGTTCAACTTTGTTAAACTGATGTACTCTTAATAGTCCTCTTACATCTTTGCCATAGCTTCCAGCTTCCCTTCTGAAACAAGGAGAATATCCACAAACCTTTTTATTGAGTTCTTCGGCTTTTAAAATATCACCATTATGATAATTAGTTAGTGGGACTTCGGCAGTAGGAATAAGAAATAAATCATCTTCTTGGCAGTGATACATATCATCAGCCATTTTGGGTAACTGCCCTGTTCCATACATTGAGTGTCTATTTACAACAAAAGGAGACATCATTTCAGTATAACCATGATTATCTGTATGAGTATCGAGGAAAAAATTAATCAAGGCTCGCTCTAATCTTGCACCTTTATTTGTGTAAAAATGAAAGCCTCCACCAGTTACTTTTGCCCCTCTTTCAAAATCAACTATACCTAATTTCGTTGCAATTTCAATATGATTTAGCTTGTGATTTACTACCTTCTTTTCGCCCCAAGTTCTTATATCTTCATTATCATTAGCATTTCTGCCAATAGGAACGCTTTTATGAGTTAAATTAGGTATTTGCATTATATACAATTTGATAACATCTTCTATTTCGCCCAATTCATCATCAAGTTCTTTGATTTGCTCCGATACTCCTTTCATAGATAGGATTTTATCGCTTGCATCTTTGCAAGATTTTTTCAAATCAGCAATTTCTTTAGTTACTAAATTTCTTTGGCTCTTAAGTTTTTCTACTTCTTGTATAATTTCTCTACGTCTTTCATCATTACTTTTAATCAAATCTACATTTTCAGAAGCATTTTTATTTTTAGTATTTATCTTAATTAGTTCAGCATTCTCTCTGATAAATTTCAAATCAAGCATAATATTCTCAATTGGTACAAAATTTAAAGGCAAATTTAGCCTTTTTTCTTCGTATTTTTTCTATAAATTATATCAAGTTAGTAAAAAAAATTAAATATTATAAATAATCAATTTGTTTAATTTGCAGATTTTTCTGAGGGATTGGTTTCAAAGTAATAATTCAAACTAATTTTAGTATTAAAAATGCTTTGATTAATTTTTAAATTTATTGGCAAGCGAACTGATTCATTCTTATTAGTTAAAGGATTGTAAACAAGTTGAGCTAATTCACTATTTGAAAAAGTTCTAAATATTCCAATCCCAAATTCAAATCCGATACTGAAATTGTTTGATATTGAATGTTCCATACCTAAACCAAAATCAAATTTAAAAACATCAGAATTCCTTTCGATTGATACAAAAGTTGCATCATTAATCAAACTTTGATTTAGTATTGAATTAACAATTACATACCCTATATTCGCATTTAAATAAATTGAAGTATTGTTTGTTTTTTTGAAATCTTTTTTAAGTCCAAGACAAATTATATAAAGATTTGCTGGGATTTCATTTGATATAAAAAATGGTTTTTTAGTTACTATATCTTGATAATTATCATTACTTTGTTTGAGAGTATAACTTGAATTAAAATATTGTAATCCAAAATAAGGAGATAAAGTATTATTCTTTTGTCCAATATAAATAGAGCCAGAATTAAAATTAGGGCTAATATTAATAACCATTTGGGCACTAACAAATGTACTATTTGAAATCACAAATAATATACATATTATAACATATTGATTTAGCTTTTTATTCAAAATCTTCCTGAATTAATTAAATAGTAAAAAAACTCTCAATCATAAAAGTAGTAACAAAAAGCAAAGCAAAAGTAAGATATATTCCAATTATTGCTAATTTATTTTCATCCCACTGTTTCAAATTAATTTTGTTTTGATAGAATGCTAATAAAAATACAGGAACAAGTTGAACCAAATATCTTCCTTGAAAACCAAAAATCATTTTAGCACCAACTGGTGAAGTAAGCAAGAATTGGAAAATCAAAGCCATAGAATTTAAAAATGCAACTGCTAAAAATATTAATTTTTGATAAGGTGCAATTGTAATTTTTTTATCATTATCTAAGAAGGCTGCTCCAAGAAGTCCAGCACCATACACCATATAAAATTCATTAGGAAGATTAGTATATGAATAACCAAACCTACCCAGCACTCCAGCAAACCACTCTTGACGGAAATGCAAAATATTATCATACAAAAGAGGAATTAAAGTTGGAATATTAGCAATCCAATGTTTCATATTATTAGCATAGTCAAATCTAAAATCATTTTGAAAAGGTGGCTGTTTGATATGAGAATAATCAGGTATTATTTTACCCCAAGTCGATTCGATAAAATAAAGTAACACAAAAAAGACAAAACTAATCAAAGCAACTAATGAGTAATTTAAGTTAAAAGGTTTATTGAACTTACGGCTTGGAATTATAAAGAAAATGAATGGAATAAATACATAACCATGCTTGGCAAAAGTATGCAAAAAAGCTAAAAGTAGTATTGCACCAAATTCCCTATTGCCAATTTTTGACTTTTCATCATAAGCTAAGTATAAGAAATATGAAACTAAAAGTAATGATAAGCTATTGCTCATCATATCATAAGTAACTGAAGCCCCTTGAAAAAGAGCCATAGGACTAAGAGCATATAGAATAAATACACCTTTAAATATTGGAGTATTTTTAATTGCATAAAATATAATGGTTAAGTAGCAAGCTAAGCCAAATATTCTTCCCCACCAACCAAGCCAAATTGGACCAGCTCCAAATATTCTACCAAATAATATTCCAATTGCACTTGGCATAAATGAAAACTGCCTTGTACCATAATGGAAGTGATTGATAAACATAATATCATTTTTATTTAAATCAACACTTTTTGCATTATCTAATTGGGCAGAGCTAATCTTAGTTCTATTTTGATAAGGTACTCCTTGAAAACTTGATACAACACTGTATAAGTTTTTAGGTAGCTCACATCCAACTTTTTGTTCTTTTACATTTGCTTCAGCAAAGAGCTGCCCAGTTGAAATTTGGTAAGCATAATAAAAGTGTCTATCTTCATCATTTGTATGAAATGGAGGATTTTCAAAAACAAAAAAGAGTCCAAAAACTACCCCAAAAAGTAGGAATAAATGTTCTGCTTTAAAATCTGACATTTTGAAATTTTTTATATCAATCATTATTTTCTCATAAATTTTTGGAATTAATCCTAAATGGAATTACAAATTTAACAGAAATATTCAAATGAGCAAACTTGAATATAATAATGTGTGTGGAATACTAAAAAAAGAAATTTATTTTTGATTTGAAATCAATGTATTATAACCATTAATTACTTCATTTGGACTAATTTTAATGATTGAATCAACACCACTTGATGCTCTAATTGTTATAAATCTACTTGCACTTGGGTGAAACTTATTATAATTCCATTCCAAACCATTATATAGTGCAAGTAGAGGCTTATCAAAAGCTGATGCTATGTGTACTATTGCAGTATCTGGAGTAATAATCAATTCTGCACGTTTGCAAAGTGAAACAATATCGGTAAAGTTTCTTGACTTGAATAAAATAATTTTATTATTTAGCTTTAAAAATTCTTCGGATAAAAGCTTTTGATCTGGAGCAAAAGTAATAATTACATTTCTATTTTTCAAATCAGTTTGTAATATTAATTCATTCCAATTTTCAATATTCCAAATTCTATTTTCGCTTGTAGCTGAAATGTTTATCAAGCTAAAATCTGTAATATTTTTATTTAGTAAAAATTCATTTACATAAGTTTGTGATTCCATTGATTCAAATAGTATTGGTTTGGGTAAGTAGTTTTGGATATTAATTCCAACTTTACTTATTGCAAAAAGTGAGTTTGAAGTAAAATGAGATAATTCATTTGCTTTGTCTAAAGTAAAATCAATATCAAATACTTTAGAGTTGTTTGGCTTATTATACCCAATTTTAATTTTGGCATTTATTACTTTTGCTAAGAATTTACTTTCGCTTGAATAATGATCCTTTACATCAATATAAAAATCAAATTTTTTGAATTTGAGTTTAAAAAGAAACTTTATAAATTTTAATGGAGCTTTGTCATAAATAAGGATTTCATCTACATAAGGATTATTCAGAAGGATTTCGTAATTCTTTCTACCAGCAATTACACTTAAAATAGAATTGGCATCAAATTTTTTAATTTCTTCAAAAATTGGAGTTGCAAGTATCAAATCTCCATATCTGCCAAGTAATGTAATTAAGTATTTATTCATTTCTTCAAAATTATTTTTTCAAAAATAGTAATTTCATTGCATATTTTAGGCAGATTAACGTCAATTTCATAATGAAAAACAAAATACTTATTATTGGTCAAGGTTTGGCTGGAACAGTTTTAGCATTTACTTTGATGGAAGATGAAAAAAATGAAGTACTAATTTTGGATAATAATCCAATTACTTCATCATCAAAAGTTGCTGGTGGATTATTCAATCCAATAGTTTTTAAAAGACTAATGCACAGTTGGAATGCAAATATATTAATTCCAAAATTGAAAGAATATTATTTAAAAATCGAAAATCTTTTAGAAATTAAGTTAATATATAATTTGCCTATTTATAAAATATTACCTAATGAAGATGAAAAGCAATTTTGGCTTAAAAAAAGTAAACAAGTGGAAATGTGGGATTATTTAGCTCAAGATATTATTGAAAATTACAAAGAAGAATATTTAGAACAATATTCAGGTTTTGCAGAAGTTTATAATTCTGGCTATATTGATTTGAAATTACTATTGAGTAAATCAAGAGAATATTTTATTAATCAAAATATGTATATTGAAAGCACTTTTGATTTCACTAAATTAAAAATTGATAACAATAAAGCAATTTATGAAAATCAAATCTATGATTATATAATTTTTGCAGAAGGTTATAAAGCTCAACATAATCCTTATTTTAATTGGTTACCTTATGTACCAGCTAAAGGCGAAGTATTAACCGTAAAAATTGAAAATTATAATTCTAAAGTTATTATAAACAAAAATATTGGTATTGTGCCAATCGGAAATGATTTGTATAAAATTGTAGCTACATATAATTGGACAAATCTAAATGAAGATACTACTATTGAAGCAAAAGAAGAGCTAATATCAAAATTAAAAGAGGTTTTGAAAACTGAGTTTGTAGTGATTAATCAAGAATCAGGGATAAGACCTTCTGTATTAGATCGCAGACCAATAATAGGCAATCACCCTGCTCATAAATCTTTAATAATTTTTAATGGCTTAGGAACAAAAGGAGTAATGCTTGCACCTTATATAGCAGATATTTTAAATAATTATATTTTAAATAATCTTGAAATAAATAGTGAAATAAATATTTCAAGATTTTATAAATATTATCCTGATGGGTACAAAGCTAAATAGATTTGATTACTTTTAAATTATCTAAATTGATATATTCAGCAATTATTCCACCTACATACACATATATATATGCTTTATCACCCTTTACAAAATGTGTTTTGCTTGATTCATAGTTTTTCCAATTTGAACCTTTTACATCCACTTCTGATGTATAAGAAGCCAAATCATTATTGCAAGCAAAAACTACTCTCGCAGTTTGGTTATCACTTCCCAATTTAGCAAAGAAATTAATTGAATAATCTCCATCTTCTTTGATTAATATTGCTACTTTTGAAGTTGGTTGCACGCATCCACCATCTATACGTAATGATTTCTTTCCTTCATAAGCAACTGAATCCAAAGAGCTCTCATTTAATCCTTCCCAAGATTCCAAATCTGCTTTATTTTCAAAATTATTTTGATAAATAAAAGTGTTTGTGTTAGTATTGCCATTTAATGTTGTATCAACTTGATTTGTACAGTTTGTATATAGGAATACTACTAAAACTAATGATATAATATTTTTAACTTTTAATATTTTGTTTTCTGATTTTTTGATTAAGTTTTTCATTTTCTTAATTCCCGACTATTTTTTATAATATTTTCTAATTTCAACCTTCTCTACACTTATAAAAACACATTTATTAACAAAAAGTTACAAAAGTTAATAAAATATATTTGAATTAATATGATTATTAGAGGTAAATGATGATAAAAGAAGCAATGCAAACTGCTATAAACCAACAAATTACAAAAGAAATGTTTTCATCAAATTTATATTTGGCAATGGCTGCATATTTCCAAAGAATTAATTTTAATGGTTTTGCAAATTGGATGAGAATTCAAGCTCAAGAAGAAATGTCCCACGCTCTAAAATTCTTCGACTACGTATTAAATAGAAATGGAGAGCCTGTGATTTCTGCAATAGAAGCTCCAGGAACTAATTGGAAGAACCCACTTGACTGTTTTGAAGCAGCATTGCATCACGAAGAAATGATCACAGAAAGTATAAACAATCTTGCTGACCTAGCAATTAAGGAAGGCGATCATGCTTCATTAATCTTATTGCAATGGTTTGTTAATGAGCAAGTAGAAGAAGAAGCAACTTCAAATGATATTGTTGATAGATTAAAATTAGCTGGAGATTCAAAAAGTGGTTTGTTTATTTTAGATAATGAACTTAAGCAAAGAGTTTTTGTACCAGAGCCAACTGCTAAATAAAATATAAATTAGAATTTGCAAAATGTGGTAGAAAAACAAAAGATAATGAAAATTACTTTAAAGCATTGAAAGAAATTACTGGCATAAGTAAAGAAAATTTCAATAAAGAAGTATGGAAATTAATAAAATCAAATTAGTCAAATCTATTTTTTACGATAATAAATACTACAGCCAAAAGATTTTGTTTCTGGAGTAGATACAATATTATTATCTAAAAGTTCATTTAAAGCATTTGCTATAAATGAGTTTGCTTTTTCAGGATGCTCACCATTGTCATCTACTGCACCAGAATATTTTATTATCCAAATATCATCTTCTTTCCAGATAATAAAAGCTTGTGGTGTGTGATTTGCACCAAACATATTTGCAACTTTTTGAGAAGCATCTTGCAAATAATTGAAATTATACTTGCCAGCTCTTGCGACTTTTTTCATATCGCTCAAACATTCATCTTCATAAATTATAGAATCCATCGGATTTATAGCTATCAGTGTAACTCCAAGTTTAGAATATTTAGCATTTAAATCATTAAATCTTTTTTTATATAATTTTGCAAATGGACAGTGGTTGCAAGTAAAAATCACAACAAACCCTTTTGCTTGAGGAAAATCCAAAAGGGAAACATATTTATTTTCAGTATTTTTCAAAATAAAATTATCTACTACTTTTCCAATTACAGATACTTGTTCTTTGGGAACTGCACTTGTGCTAATTAAAGTAAAGATTAAAAGTATTATAATTGTTGCAGATTTCATATTATTTTTTTATAAATTGCTGAGTAGAAATACTTTTAGTTTTTTTGTCGATTATTTGAATAAAGTAAGCACCAGCAGTCAAATTAGAAATATCAATTCCCTTTTGTATTTCAGGTTGAGGCAGCATTATTAATATTTTACCTTTAGAATTTGCAATTGTAATATAATAAACTTCAATTTCAGCATCACTCAAATTTATATATATTTTATTTTCTGTTGGATTCGGGTAGATTGAAAAATCAAAATTTATAGCTTTAAAATCATCAACAGAAGTTGGATTTTTAACAATAAACTGTCCCATCATACCACCATCTTCGTGATTTGCAAAATGGCAATGATACATAAATGGATGTATTTCATCAGCATAATCAGCAAATTTAGCTACAAATGAAACATTTTCACCCAAGGGTACAAACATTACATCTTTCCAACCTGATTCGTGAATTCCTACATTAGCACTTTTGCCATTTCTAGCTACTATTTTGAACTGGACATCGTGAATATGAAAGGAGTGTCCAAAAATATTATTATTTACAATTGTCCATTTTTGTACTTCATTAAAACTAATATTTTTATTGATTTTATTTAGAGTGAAGGGAGTATTATCAAGTGTAAACGGACTACCTTGTTGCCCTCCAGTAATATTTACTGTTGTTGTTGCAGTTGCATCTGATTCTTTCAAATAATTATTTGTTACTAATTTAGAAGGTATTTTCGTAATTGCATTAGGCAAACTTTTACCAACATTTATATGTAATACAACAAAATCTTTATTATTAAGTAAGCTACCGAATTGCCCATTTGTAGCAGGCTCTCCACCCGGGAACCCAAAAGCTTGTCCTGAATTAAACGCTTTCAAATCAAGACTAAAACTTAAATTATCTTTCGATAAATCAACTAGAATTTCAATTCTTTCTCCAACCATTAATTTCACTCTAGTAACAGCAACAGCAGTATCTAATAATCCACCATCATTTCCAATAATATAAAATAATCTATTATCGCTAAATCCTAAATTATAAGCTCTTTCAATCTCAGCATTAAGTATTCTCAATCTTACTACTTGTTTTGGCAAAGTAACCTGTGAATTAATTACTCCATTAGTAAGTAAATAATCACCATAAGCTACATTTTGAACAATAAATTGATTGTTTGCGTCAAATTTCCGACTTGTCAAAACAATAGGAATGTCATCCACTCCATAAGTTCTTGGCAAATTTAATTTTGATTCAATTGTATCTCTAACTATGATTAACCCACCTAAGCCTTTAGAAATATGTTCTAAAGTCATTTCGTGTAAATGTGGGTGGTACCAATATGTACCTGCATTGTTATTTACTTTCCAAAATGGTTGCCAAATAGTACCAGGTGGTATAACTTGATGAGGTCCACCATCCATTACAGCAGGTAGATGCATACCATGCCAATGAATAGTTGTTGAGTCATTAAGATAATTATGGACATTTATATGTACTTCTTCACCTCTATTAAAAAATAGAGTAGGTCCCCAAAATTTACTATTAATACCTCCAGTAATTGTTTGGTTACCACTACTTACAATTTGAGCAAATGTATCTCTTATATTTAAATTGAATTGAGTACCAGATAAAGTATCAGGAATCCAAAGCTCGTTATAAGTTTGTGAAATTCCGGTATTATAGTAGAAAACTATTAAAGTTAGTAAAGTAAGGAAGTAAAATTTATTTTTCATTATAAATGTAATTTAATTAATTAATTGTGAATTTTCAGTTTAGACGACAAATAGTTTTTATTCTTTCGGTGATTGGTAAAATAGTTCAGTATTTTTTTGTAATGCTGAACTTGACACTATTGTGTCTTGATTCAGGTTTTACTGGTTTTGTATTTCAAAGAGCAAATTAAGAACCCCACCCCAACCCTTCCCCTAAAGATTTTAACAAGTTAAAATCGGGGAGTTAGTTAGAAAATTACACTGCAAAAGCAAATCTCTGTATATCAACCACTTAACTAAAATCTTTGCAGTAATTGCAGTGATTTATGCTATTTTTTTCACTGCAAAAAGGTAAATTCAAAGAATAAAACACACAAATATGTATTATTGACGTATAAAACAGGAACGTATTACTAAATATTAGTAAACATTTTAAAATCATTTATAGTTACTTCAAAATATTTATTTTAATATAGGTAGCTAATTATTAATTATTTTTTCAACATCACAAATATTATCTTCGTAATGACGTTAGGATAATTATATTTGTAAAAGTCGAAATACAAATCTTAGATTAGAATTAAAATAAATTGCTAAGGGAACTATGAATAGCTATTATAATAGAGATGAAGTGTATATAGGAGAAGAAGTTGAAGAATTAACATCTATTCATAGGGAAGAAATATATAGAAACAAAAATATAGTTTTGTTTAAAGGTGATGTGTTAAATGAAAATACTTTTGAAAAGCAATTTGCCGATTTAATTATAACTTCGCCTCCATATAATGTTGGTATAGATTACAATTCAAATAATGATGAATTAAACTATGAGCAATATTTAGAATTTACTGATAAATGGTTGAGTAATTGCTATAATTGGAGTAAAACTCAAGCAAGGTTATTATTAAATATTCCTTTGGATAAAAACAAAGGTGGTCAAAAAAGTGTTGGAGCAGATATTACACAAATAGCACAAAGGGCAGGTTGGAAATATCATTCAACAATTATATGGAATGAAGGGAATATTTCAAGAAGAACTGCATGGGGTTCTTGGCTATCGGCTTCTGCACCTTATGTAATTGCACCTGTCGAATTAATTGTAGTTCTTTATAAAGATAGTTGGAAAAAAACAAATGGCTCTAAAAAGTCTGATATAACGAAACAGCAATTTATGGAATGGACTAATGGGCTTTGGACTTTTAATGGAGAAAGCAAAAAAAGAATTGGACATCCTGCTCCATTTCCACGAGACTTGCCTTATAGAGGAATAAAACTATTTAGCTATGAAAAAGATGTTGTTTTTGATCCATTTTCTGGTAGTGGTACTACATTAATTGAAGCAGTTAATAACAATAGAGTTGCAATTGGACTAGATATTGATCCTGTATATTGTGAACTTGCAAAAAATCGAATAATGAGATTAACACAAAGATTGGAGTTCGCTGATGCCTGAGATTTCACAAAATGAAATAATAATTGAATTTTTTAAAAACAATCCAAATAGAGATATTAAACATCCTGAAATTGTGGATTGGGCTACAAGTGAATATAATAAACGAACTGGAAAGATATTTAGAGACCCTGATAGAAATATTAGAAAACTTTCACAAAGTGGATTTTTAATAAAAGTTGCTAAAGGAGTATATAAATATGACCCTGAATATGAACACCAAAGAGAATTAGAAGATTTTACTTCAGCTCAAAAGAAAGAAATACTAGAAAGAGATGGATATAGATGTGTTGTTTGTGGTAAAAGCAGAGAAAATGGAGTAGAATTGCATATTGACCATATTAAAGCAAAGGATTTTGGTGGCAAAGCAACTATTGAAAACGGGCAAACTCTTTGTGCTCAACATAATTTTCTAAAAAAGAATTTTAAGCAAACTGAAACTGGTAAAAAAATGTTTATAAGACTTTATGAATTAGCAAAAGCTGAAAATAACTCTGAACTACTAGCTTTTTGTTTAGATATATTGGCTATATATGAAAAACATAAAATCAATGGTCATATTATTTGGAAGAAGTAGGAGTAAAAATGACAATAACAGAAAAAAATAAATTTAAATCTTATTTCAAACAACAATTAGATTTGTTTGCAAGTAAATTATCTGAATATATTTCTACCGAATCTGGAGAATGGACTATAAAAGGATTTATTGATATTTACAAAAATATTTACACAATTTCTTCAGATACTAAAATTGTTTCTAAAATATTAGAAATTCATATCTTCCCTAAAATTTTACTTTTTGCTGATAGCATTGGATATAAAATAATTCTTGCTGAAAAACAAAATTGGTATCCAGATTTAACATTTGTAAATAAAGAAAATGAGCAAGTTAAATTTGCTTTAGATTTAAAAACAACATTTAGAAGAAATAATAATACTGCTGGATTTACCTTAGGTAGTCATGGAGGGTATTTTAAAGAACGACATAAAGATAAAAACATTCAATTCCCTTATAATGAATATTTAGGACACTACTGTTTAGGAATTATATACACTAGAATTGACTTTTCTGATGATATTGAAGAAACTGAAATTTATCAAGTAAATGAGCTAAATGATGAAAGTAAAAGTAAAAATTTTAAAATAGGGGAAAGAAAAGTAACCACAATTGAAAGTTTAAAATCGATTACTTTTGTTATAAAGGATTTTGATTTTTTTGCAGCTGAAAAATGGAAAATAGCAAGTGATAAACAAGGCTCTGGTAATACTGCAAATATAGGTTCAATAGTAGATATTGAAAGCTTAAAAAACGAGAAAGGAATATTTTATCAATTAGGTGAAGAGTGGTTTGATGAATATTGGATGAACTATGGTTCAGCAACTATGATTAAAAATGGCAAACCAACTAAAATTACAACATTGTCTGACTTTTTAGAATTTAAAGGTGCTCCTGAATTACTAAATAAAATTTTTAATAAACCTTCTAAAAAAAATATTAAATGAGAGTAGTAGTACCACCTATAAAAAGTCAAGGAATAAAAACCAAATTAGTACCTTGGATTTTGGAAATTGCTCCGGAAGTAAGCGGTTTGTGGATTGAACCCTTTTTAGGAACAGGAGTGGTTGCATTTAATGCTGGGTTTAAAAATGCAATCTTAAATGATACAAACCCTCATATTATAAACTTTTATAAAAAAATTCAGCAAAAAGAGATTAGCTCTTCATTAATGAAAAAATATCTTGAATTTGAAGGAGAATTGTTAAGAAATGCTGAAAATAATGGATACGAACATTATTTGAAAGTTCGTAGTAGGTTTAATAGTGGTGAATACTCATCTTATGATTTTATTTTCCTTTCAAGAGCAGGATTTAATGGAATGATGAGGTTTGGGAGTAAAGGGAATTGGAATATTCCTTTTTGTAAAAAACCAGAAAGATTTGCACAATCTTACGTTACAAAAATTACAAATCAAGTTGCACAAGTATCTCAAATAATTCAGCCTGAGCCAAATTGGAGATTTTTTAATAAGTCTTTTTTGGACATTATACAAATGGCAAATGAGGATGATATTATTTATTGTGACCCACCATATTATGGTCGTTATGTTGACTATTTCAATGGATGGACGGCAAAAGATGAAGAACTTTTATTTAATTTGCTAAATGAAACCAAAGCGAAATTTATTCTATCAACTTGGCATCATAATGATTGGAGAGAAAATGAGATGATTACAAAATACTGGAACAAATTCAATATTTTAACCAAAGATCATTTTTATTATAATGGTGGTAATATTGAAAATAGAAGAACAATCGTTGAAGCATTAGTTTGTAATTTTGAAGTTAATGATTTCAAATCTCATAATCATGGAGTGAAAGAACAAAGTAAAGTTGAACAATTTCAGTTAAATTGGTCTGATATTTTAATTAATGAAACTAATGAAGTGTTGGTGTAATGAAAATAAGAAAAATTGAATTTATAAATAATAAGATTTTAGGTAATCTTAATTTGGATTTTACTGATGAAGATTCAAAAGTAGCAAGCACAAGTCGTTACAATTTTGGCGA
>JAYTXK010000494.1:0-3145 GCA_043743005.1 Ignavibacteriota bacterium | reverse complement strand
TTGGTATTGAATATACCAAAAAGTAAATTAAATTTAGACTTTATAGAAAAAGTATTATTGAAAAATCCATTTATAAAAACAACAAGTGTATCATTTGCAGGAGTTGATGAATTAGAAATTGAAGTTGAAGAGAGAATTCCAGTTGCATTTATTGTTGATAAAAATGGTTTGATTAATTATATAGATTCAGAAAAAAAAGTTTTTCCTAATGTAATGATTCAAAATTATTCTGATTTACCTGTTATTACAGGAATAGTTAGTTCTGACACAAATAATTTAGCTGATGCAGTGTATATTTTAAGTAAGATGAAAGAGAAAAAAGATGAGTTCATTTATAATTTAGTTTCAGAATTTCAATTTAGTATAGAAAACAAAAGTTTTAGTATTATTACTTCAGATTTCGGTTTGAAAGTAAATTTTGGAAGAAAAGATAATCTAGATGAAAAAATCTATAAATTAAGTAAGTTTTGGCATCTTTGGATAATGAAAAAAAATTCTTCTAATATTAAAGAAATTGATATTAGATGGAAAAATCAAGTGATTGTAATTTGAAATTGTTTATTTGTAAATATTTTAATTCGTAGAGAATTTTATGCAAAATCAAGATGTAGTAGTTGGCTTAGATATTGGCACAAGCAAAGTAATTGCTATAGTTGCTTCACCTGATAATGAAAACAAAATGTTAAAAATTTTGGGAATAGGAATTACAGAAAGTGAAGGTCTAAATAGAGGAGTCGTAGTCAACCTTGATAAAGTTGTAAATACTATTAAAAGAGTTGTTGATCAAGCAGAAAAACAATCTGGAATTAAAATAGAAGAAGTTGTAGTTGGTATTGCCGGTGATCACATTGAATCAATGCAAGTTAGAAGCATTATTACAATTTCAAATCCAACTTTAGAAATTACAAAAGCTGATGTAGAAAGATTAGTTGAAGAAGCTAAAAGAGTAGCTATACCTCAAGAAAGAAGAATTATTCATGTTATCCCTCAAGATTTTATTATTGATGGACAAGATGGTATTATAGATCCTATTGGTATGAGTGGTGTTAGAATGGAAGCTAATGTTCATATTGTAACTGGATTAAATACTGCAATTCAAAATATTTATAGATGTGTAGAAAGATGTGGATTAAAAGTTAAAGATATTGTGTTAGAGCCAATTGCATCAAGTAGTGCAGTTTTAACAGATGAAGAAAAAGAAGTTGGAGTTGCTTTAGTTGATATTGGTGGTGGTACTACTGATATTGCAATATTTGAAGAAGGAATTATTAGATTTACTTCGATTTTTGCTATTGCTGGAAAACACGTTACACATGATGTAAGAAAAGTTTTGGGAATAATTGAATCTCAAGCTGAAAGAATAAAAAGAGAATATGGACATTGCGATTTGGAATCTTTAATGAAAGATGAAGTATTTATGATTCCAGGTATTGGCGGTAGAATCCCATTAGAAATATCAAAAAGTCATTTAAGTCAAATTATTCAACCAAGAATGGAAGAACTTTTTGAATTGGCATTATCTGAAATTCGTAGATCTGGAATGTCAAATAGATTAGGTGCTGGAATTGTTCTGACTGGTGGAACAACCTTACTTAAAGGAACTGAAGAGCTTGCAAGAAAAGTTTTCCAAATGCCTATTAAAATTGGAATTCCTTCTGGTATATCATATTCTGGACTTGCTCCAGAAGTTGAAAGTCCAGTTTATTCAACAGCAGTTGGGCTTGTACTTTATGGATTAAAAGACGTTGAGATTAGAGAAGTTCAATTTCACGAAAAATTAATAGCTGATACAGAACTTATTATAGAAGATAATATTGAAAATGAAGTAAGTGAAGAATTAAATTCAGCTACAAATGTTGAAACCAAAACTAAAGATCCTTGGTATATGCAAGCCAAAAAATATTTAGAACAATTATAAAAATAACAATCAAAATTTAATAATCTAATCTTTCCGGGGGGATAGTTTAATGATTGAAATTGATACTAATAATCATTACGAGGGCGCTCGAATCAAAGTCATTGGCATTGGCGGTGGTGGAGGAAACGCAATAAATAATATGATCCGAAAAGGATTAAACGGTGTTGACTTTATTGCAGCTAATACAGACCGTCAAGCACTTGAACATAATTTAGCAAGTGTAAAAATACAAATAGGTCGTGAAACTACAAGAGGCTTAGGTGCTGGAGCTAATCCAGAGATAGGTCATAAATCTGTCGAAGAAAGTAAAGAAGAAATCAAATCTGCTCTAAAAGGCAGTGATATGCTATTTATTACTTCTGGAATGGGTGGTGGTACTGGCACTGGTGGTGCTCCAATTGTTGCCAAAATTGGACAAGAGTTGGGTGCTTTAGTTGTTGGTATTGTTACTACGCCTTTTTCTTGGGAAGGGAAAAAACGTTCTTCTATTGCTGAAGAATGGATTACTGAATTAAGAAAATATGTAGATGCTTTAATTGTAATTCCAAATCAAAGATTATTAGATGTAATTGATAAAAATACTAGCTTCCAAGAAGCTTTTCTTAAAGTTGATGAAGTGCTTTATAATGCAACTCGTGGTATTTCTGATATTATTTCTGAACATGGAGTAATAAACGTAGATTTTGCTGACGTTGTAACTGTAATGAAAGGTATGGGAGATGCATTGATGGGTATTGGAAGTGCAACTGGTGAAAATCGTGCTGCTAAAGCTACTCAAAATGCTTTAAATTCTCCTTTATTGAATAATATTTCTATTAGTGGTTCAAAAGGTGTATTGATTAATATTACAGCTGGTGCTTTGACTATGCACGAAATTTCTGAAGTTGTTTCGATAGTAGAACAAGCTGCTGGAAGTGATGCTCAAATCATTCATGGAATTTGCCACAAAGAAGAAATGAATGATGAAATAATGGTTACAGTTGTTGCTACTGGTTTTGCTGTTGATGCTACAAAATTAGCTTTAGCCGAATCAATGCAAGCAGAAGAAGTAAATGAAGCTCCTAAAGTAAAAGAAATGCCAATTAGAATTTTTGATACAAGAAATACAAATGTACTTTTAACTAATAATTCTCCTCATGAAAAAATCGCAATTGGTCAGGAAAATGTAATTAATTCATTAGGTGCTATAAGAAGCCCTAAAGGTGTTAATGAATTAAAAACATTAGA
>JAYTXK010000493.1:0-3981 GCA_043743005.1 Ignavibacteriota bacterium | reverse complement strand
AAACAATTGTTTCTAAACCAAATCTAAGTAAAATTGAAAATAATTTATATGCTATTCTTCTTAATAATTTAGGAAGTTTCTATGTAAACATAGAAAATTATAGTGAGGCTATCAAATATTTCGATCAATCTCTAGTTTATTATGAAGCAATTAAAAATAAGCAAGGTCTATCTATTGCTTATTTTAATATAGGTTTATGTTGGAAAAAGTTAAAAATCAAAGAAAAATCTGTTGAAAATTTTAATAAGGCTTTCAAAATAGCTTTAGAAGAAAATAATTTAACTATTCAATCAAATGTTTTGCAGGAATATGGTGATCTATCGATGGATGCCGGAGACTTTTCTAAAGCATTAATTTATTTAGATAAAGCACTTGAATTAATGATTAAAACTCAAAACAAATTTTTAATTACAAGTAATTATACTTCAAGAGGACTAATTTATTTAAAAACAAAAGAGTATTCAAAAAGTATTTCAAATTTCCAAACTGCTTTGAAATTTGCAATAGAATCCACCTATTTTAATAAAATCATTGAAGTTTATAAGTATATGTCTGATGTATATAAAGAAACAAATGATTATAAAAAATCAAATGAATATTTAAATAAGTATGTTAATCTTAAAGATTCACTGTTTTCAATTGAAAAAACAAATAAGATAAATCAATTAGATAAAAAGTTTAATCTTGATAAAAAAGAAAAAGAAAATGAAAAATTAAGACATTTAAATGAAGAAGAAAAATTTCATAATGACAGACTTTGGTTAATAATACTTTCTTTGATTTTTGTTATAAGTTTAGCTATTATTACTTTAATTGTACTTAGAAATCGAAACTTAACTAGAGAAAGATTAAATAAAATTCTAAATTATAAAAATGAGCTTATTAATAGTAAAAACGAAGAATTAGAAACTGCTAATTCAACAAAAGATATGTTTTTCTCAATCATAGCACATGATTTGAAAAACCCAATTGGGAATTTCAAACAAGTTACTGAAATTTTAGCTGAATCTAATTCAGAAATAAGTGAAAGCGAACGAATTGAATTTTTACATTTAATGAAGACATCTGCAAATAATATTTATGAACTTTTAGAAAATTTATTAGAATGGTCAAGTTCACAAAAAAATCTAATTACTTTTAATCCAGAAATTACTGATTTGTATTTGTTAGCAAATGAAAACATAAAAATGTTTGAATTAGCTGCCGACTATAAAAAAATAAAAATTATTAATAATGTTGAAAAAAATAGTAACATTGCTGTAGATCACAATATGATTAAAACTGTTATTAGAAATTTAGTTTCTAATGCTATCAAATTTACTCCTGAAAGTGGAATAATTACATTAAAATCATCAATTGAGAACAATTCTATTCTCATTTCAATTTCAGATACTGGAGTTGGAATGCCAATCGAAGTTCAGAATAAATTATTTAAAATTGAAAAAAAGATGACTTCATTAGGTACAAATCAAGAAGTTGGAACTGGGTTGGGGCTTATTTTGTGCAAAGATTTTATTGAAATGCATAATGGGAAAATATGGGTAAAGAGCGATGTTAGCAAAGGTAGTACTTTTACATTCTCATTACCATTTTAATATTTAAAATAAATATTAGTAAATTAATTTTATACTTTTAATTTTGTTTTTAAATTAAGGTAAAATAAAATAGAATAAATATATAAGTTATGAAAATAGAAACAAACTCACTAAAAGAAGAACTTAGTATAATTAAAAATGCAATTAATGATACTAAAAGTGGCAAGGGAAGTATAATATTAATTTCTGGAGAAACTGGTTATGGTAAAACATATTTAACTAAAAATTCAATCGAATTATGTAATCTTAGTGAAAATAATATTACTGGGTTTTATTCTGAATGTGAAGTACCGATTGGCAAGTTTAATATTTCAAATGTGTTGCCACTTAAGCCATTTACTAAAATAGTAGAGGGGCTAATTCATAATAAAGGTGTATCAGCTCAAAAAAGATTTGCAATGAATGTAGGACTTACTTTGCTAACTGCAATTCCACTTGCAGGAGAGGTGTTTTATGCTGCAAAAGAAATATCTAAAGATTGGCGAGAATATAAAAAAGACAAATCTACAGAATTAAGTATTTCGAGTAATGAATTAGTAACTAATTTTTATAATACAATTTGCACTTATGCTGATAAATCACCTTTACTTTTCGTATTGGAAGATATGCAATGGTGTGATAGTCAAACTATTGAACTAATTGAGCTTTTTATTCAAAATATTAATTCACTTCCAATTGTATTTATTATTTCTTATAGACAAAGTGAAGTTACAATTTCTGGTTCAGCATTATATAGGTTAATAAATTCTAAAAATGAAAGTATAACTGAAATCGCATTAAAACCACTAAGTAGAGAAATTATAAGTCCTTTCATTTCAAAATATATTAAGAATTACATCCAAAATAATAGTTTTGAACACTTTTTATTTAGCCATTCATTTGGTGTACCTGGAATAATTGCAGAATATTTAGTTTATTTTCAAAAGCATTCACCTTTTGATGAAAAAGGCAACTTAATATTAAATCTTGATGAAGACTTGCTTGTAATATCTTCTCAATCAATTATCACAAAAGTTTTAGATGAATTAAATGATGAAGAAATCAATGTGCTTTCTTGTTGTGCTGCCGAAGGTAGACAGTTTACAGCTTTTATTGCATCAAGATTATTAAATACAGATATTTTATCATGTATAAAAGTATTGAAAAATATAAATCGAAAAAGTGGCATTATCAAAAGCATTGGTTCACAAAATAGATATGGTGTGAAAACAACTGTTTATGAATTTACTCAGGCATTTTATTACAAACATTTTGAAAGTCTTTTGGAATATGAAGAATATCAAGCCTTACATGGATTAATCGCTAATATTTTACAAGATCAATTTGATTCTACCAAATCACAAGAGGTTAAAGAAGAAATTGCTCCGTATCTTGCTGCACATTCTACTGAATCTGGAGATAATGAAACAGCAAGAAAAATGATGATTGAAGTAGCTAAATATGCTCAAAAAATTAATAATAATGAGCTATACAATGAATCTATGAAAAATTTTGTAGAGTCAAATGATGAAACTCATTCTAAAGAAGACTTAGAAACTGAATTCAAATTCCAGACAAAAATAATATCTCAAACTAATTCAAATGTGCTTAATAATGAAAATAAAGAAAATAGCAATAATAATCAAAGTAACTCAAACCCAATTGATTTAATTGCAGAATCTATTAAAAAAGAATTTATTTCAGTTAGGCAAATTTTTGTAAGTGATTATCACAATAAGAAATATAATTTAGTTACTCAAAGTGCAAATGAATATTATGAATTACATAAAACAAGTTTACGATTAATTGAAAAAGTACAACTCTTAACATTAATTGCTAAATCTTATATTGAAATGAATGAATTAAATTTAGCAGAAGAAAAAATTAAAGAAGCTGCATTATTAATTGAAGGGACAAAGGATTTTAAATCTGAATGCTTTCTCCTAAACACAATGGCAAATTATTATTCAGCCAAAAGTGAAGATATTAAAGCACTTGAAACATTAAAAAAAGCTGCTCAAATGTCACTTAAATTGCCAGCAGAACTTAGATTGATGACATTAACAAACATTGCATTAATTTTAGACAAAACTGATTCAAGCAAAGCACAAGTTTACTTTAATGCGTCTTCAAAATTAACCAAATCACTTTCATTTTCATCTTTCAATGAATTTTTAAGTAAAAATTAAATATTCCAAATCACTATTCATAACAATAATATCAATATTTTTCAAAAACATTGATTAATTGCAATATTCATTCATTCCTCATTTAAATTCAACTCATTAGTATTTCAATGCTATATTGTTATATTATACATTAACTTTTTATTTATTTATTCCAGATTAAAGTATTTTCAGAGCAAAGATAGTAAATCAAAAATGTAAATATATTCATTATTTCTTAT
>JAYTXK010000492.1:0-2169 GCA_043743005.1 Ignavibacteriota bacterium | reverse complement strand
ATCTATAGCTTTTACCAAAGTATAAATTAAAATTTATTACTTTAACAATTCAAAAGTAAATTAATGAAAAATACCACTTCGATCTACATTTTCTTGAAGCCTATTAAAATGTATTGACAATTTAAATAAAAATAAATAAAACCCATAGTCACTTAATGAAAATTTTCTTTCATCTATAATTGTATTTCTATTTACGCTTTCATTACTTATATTATTAATTTTATCTAAAAATACAATTGAATCATCAAAGTCACTATATTTTGGTAAAAATAAGATTTGAGTAATTTTTTGTTTTTTGATTTGATCAATATGATTATTTACCTTTTCAACACTATTTTTAATTTTTAATGAATTTTTATAATTTGCTAAATTAAAAATAGGGGCATATAAAATATTGTTTTGTGAGATTCTAACATTTGATAATTCAATATCACATGTATTAGAAAGAATAATTCCGAAACTTTGTTTAAATTCTTTAGTATTTATATTAACAAATGTCAAATTACTTAATCCATCTCCTTGAAATAGAACGTTGCTTTCTAATTTGTTTGTATAAAACCTTTTATCAATATTATTTGGAAATATTTTAAGATTATCAATCAATACTTTTGTTGATACTTCTGACAAATACTTTGGTAGAAAAGTTTTAATTTCTTCCGAAGTCATAATAAATTCCAAAGTTCTTGATTAGTTAATTGCAGAATATCATTATCAATATCTACAGATTCTTCTATTATTTCTTTTGAAAATTTTAAGATAGCATTCGAAAATTCATTTTCTAAATTTTTATCTACTTTGGAATAACTAATATTATTCTTCCAAGAGTCATTAATTTTTGACATCGGAAGTATAGCAATTACAGAAGGATTTACATTGTTTTCAATATATTGAGAAAAAAATAATGTAGTACTTGCAAGTGTCACTAAATACAAATTTTGTCTATTTAATAAATTTGAAGATCTCATATTGGATAAGTAGGAATAAGTGAAGAAATAAATTCTGTATTTAATAGAGAAAAAAATAATTCTTTTTCAGTCTCATGTGCTTTGTTTAGTTCATCTTCATATTTATTTTGAAAATCTAGATCCAAATATTCTTTAAATGTGTCAATATCTATTATTGAACCATTCTTAATAGTACTATTGATATTTTGATCAATGTTGTTTGCAATATGTACTAAATTAGTAAAGCCATTTTTTTCAAACTCAGTTCTTATTAATGAGTTTTTCGAAATATGAATATTATCATTGAAATTTATTGATAAATTTACATCATTAAAAATATCTTTTTCAAAGAAGTTTATATACCTTACTCCTAATCTTGTTACTTCTAAACCTATATCTAACGTATATATTGATTTAAATGTCCTAATAATAATTGAAGAATATTCATCCCAACCTCTATAAGGTATAGGAGAACTTATTATTAGTACATCAGGTCCAATTTGAATTGAAAGGTTTTCATTATAAATACTAAAATATGGCTTAAATTTAAAATTTGGATCTATTTCACGCAATTGATCTGGAACTTGTAAAATAGGTAACTTCTCTACATTTGGATACTCAGACTTAAATGCATTATATAAAATTCCAAATACAGCATCTCTATGTAGATTAGATTTAAATCTTATTTCTACTACGGATTCTATGATAGGACACAAATCTATTTTAATCGGAGTCATTTTTATCTATTTATTATATTATTAAATATTTCTATTGAATTTCTCATATTAGAAGTATAATAGTAGAATTTATTTATTTATAAATACAAATTTAGAAAATATTTAATATTAAAAACACAAGTTAATATAAACTTATCATTCATTTTGAAATAATTTCAAATCGTTTCCCACCTCCTCACCCTCTTTCTACCCATACACTACATAGTTCTTTCATAGTATCTATAGCTTTCATAAGAGCGTCTATTGATACAAATTCAGTTTTGCTATGGAAATTCTCGCCACCTGTAAAAATATTTGGACAAGGTAAGCCCAATTCTGTTAAGCGTGAGCCATCAGTACCTCCACGAATTGGAGACCAGTCTCCATTTGTGCAAGCGAGCTTTGCAGCTTCCAAAAGGTAATCACAGCCACGAGGATTTTCCATTAATTTATCATACATATTGCGATATGCTGCCTTCACTTCCATTTCAATTTTAGTTTTAGGAAAG
>JAYTXK010000491.1:0-5669 GCA_043743005.1 Ignavibacteriota bacterium | reverse complement strand
ATTAAAAAAACATCAAAGTTATTGTTGATAGTAATTTTTTCAAAATATGGAGTTTTAAAAACTGGAATTAAATTATCTTTATTAATCATTTTGATATGTTTATGAAATTGTTTTTGAATTTAATAGAATTGTCAATTATAATAATACAATTTATAGAAAAAATATTTTAAGATTAAGCTAATTTTCAATTCTCTTTAAATTGTTTTAAAATTTACAAAATAGTTCTTTTTTTTATTTAATATTAATACTAATTTTATAAACAATTAATTTAATAAAATTAATAAACTATCAACTTAAGAACATACTTTGTAGGCAGTTATGAAATCAGAATTAAATCAAATAAAAGCACATTCAGCAAATCAAATTCTTGATTTAGCTGCAATATTTAGAAAAAGTAGAATTTTATTAACTGCCTGTGAAATAGATTTGTTTTCTGTAATTGAAGATAATAATAATACTGCAAAGAAAATATCTTATGAATTAAACACTGATGAGAGGGCAACAGATAGACTTTTGGCAAGCCTTTGTTTGATTGATTTAGTATATAAAAAAGGAGATAGTTACTTTAATACTGAAGTCTCAAGTCAATTTTTAGTAAAATCAAGCAAGGATTATCTTGGTGATATGAAGCACTTTTCTCAACTTTGGGATACATGGGGGCAACTTACAGATGTCATTTATAAAGGAAGTGCAATTTCAAACAAATCTATTGCTGAAAAATCTCCTGATTGGATTGAAACCTATATGGATTCTCTTCATTCAAGCTATAAGCACGAAGCAAAGGAAGTATTGAGTTATATTAAATTAGATAATGTTTCAACTATTTTAGATTTGGGCTGTGGTTCTGGTTTATTCACAATTGAATTTTTAAGAAATAAACCTAATCTAAATATTACTGCTATTGATTATAATGAAGTAATTGTGCAAACTTCTAAAAACTTGAAAGAAGAAGGATTTGAGGATAGAGTTACACTTTTAGGTGGAGATATTCTAAATATGAAAATTGATGATAAATATGATTTGATTCTTGTTTCGTTTTTGCTTGATGAATATTCTGTTTGGGATAATATCAAAATTATTACAAAATGCTATAGAGCATTAAATAAAGGTGGTAGATTAGTAATTCACGATAATATTATAAACGACACCAGACTAAGTCCTGAAAATAGCGTATTATACTCAATTAATATGATATTAAATACTGAAAAAGGAGATACATATACTGAAACAGATTTTTGGATTATGTTAAGAGAATCTGGTTTTCATCAAATCAAAAGAATAGATACTGAGGTAGGTACTTCTCTTGTTGTAGCTGAAAAAACAACATTTTTGTAATATGATTTTAATCTTTCCAAACATAATCAAATAGAAAAAACGAAACAGTAGTAAGGATGCCAATATAACTAAACATTATATTAAAATCTTCAATCGAACGGCTAAACTCCCAACCTTCCAAACCAAGTTTGGTACAATTTACTCCTATCATTATTACTGGAAGTAATATTGGAAATGATAAAATTGGGAAAAGAGCATTTTTGCTGCTTGATTTTGAGATAATTGCCGAAATAATTGTAGTACAAGAAGATATTCCCAAACTCCCTAATGCCATACTTAACCAAAATATTTCTGGAGTCCGAATTTTAATATCATCATTAAAAATAAAATACATTAATAGTATTGCTATACTTGTTATAAATGACATACAAATATTAAAAAGCAATTTGCCTAGGAATACAGATGAAGAATTTGAAATTAATTGCAACAACAATCCTGTACCTCTTTCTTCCTCACTGACAAAAGAACGGGAGATGCTAATCATTGCAGTAAAAAACATTATTATCCATAGCAAGCCTGCTATTACGCCTTCTTTGAGTTTGAGACCAGCAGTTGTAAACACAATCATTGTAATAGTTGTAATTACAAATAATAGTACAGTTGAAATTCCAATTTTTGATTTTAATTCACTTTTTAGTTCTTTTTGAAAAACAGCATATATTTGAAATAGACTTTTTTTCATACTAGAAATTCACTCTTGCACCTAATAAAATAGATTTATTAGTATTATTCCAATCCCCTTCACTTATTATATTGCTTAGACAAGCACTATAATTAAATTCGATAAAAGGAGAAACTTTGTCAGTAACTGGATAGATAAACCCAAACCCAACAAAGCCACCTAATCTTAAAGTATTTATACTATTTAAAGTATTTTGATTAAGTGATTTGTATCTCAAACCATTTTCATATAGATAATCCACAGGGATAAGTATATTTCTATTTAATTCAATAGATTTGCTAAGAGCCAAGTTCGAATTAACCCCACCAACTAAATAAAAGAAACTTTTTACATACCACTCTGCTGCAAATCCAAGATTTAAATAATAATTGTTTAGTTTTAATGTTCTACCTTCTTGATATACTCCATTTATTCCAGTTTGGGGATCTCTATAATTTTGAATTAGAGAATCATAAGATTCCAAAGTACCGCCAATGTTTTCAAAACTCATTCTTAAAGAAAAAGTTAATTGCTGAAAATACTGTTTGGAAATAGATAATCCTAAATATCCACCAGAACCTATAGTACTATTAAATTTACCCCATCTTTTTTCATCTAATGTTTTAGCATTTTGAGTTAGAGCATCGGAGTGCATATCTGAAGTTCTTCCAAAATCAACATTATGGGAAATTGAAGAATATTTTACAAAAGCTCCATATATATATGTAGGGTCTTGTGTACAAGTAACACCAAGCCTGTCATTCAATTTGAATATAAATCTATTAGCAAAAGGGTCAAAAGCATAGCATACTGTTGCTTCACTTTCATTTCCAGCTTCATCCTTTACTGCAAATTCCAATATCCCTTGCTTCATTTCGCTAACTGGCTTTAATTGAATTAACATTTGAGGCAAACCAGGGTCAAATGGCGGAATTTGCATTTCGATTCCTTGACTACGTAATATTTTAATACTTGAAATACCTTTATCGAAAGGTCTATCATCTCTCAAATAAAGAGTAGTTTGTTGGCTCTTAGTTTTCATTTGAATAAGCGGAGCTAATGTATCTTTAGCTTCTTTATAATCTATAAAACTTTGTCCACCAGTCGAACCATAAGCATCATATTCATCTTTGTCATATCCAAATCCATAAGAAGTCATACCAAATGGTTTGGCACAAGTAAGCTCTCTTGTTCCATAGTTTACTGTCAGATAAGCTATTGAATATCTGGATTCACCCAAAGGCTGAAATTTTGAAGAATCTACCGATACGCCATCTAATTTCATTGTTCCTATTGCATCTTGTGGGACAATTACATTTACAAAGTGATCCCAAAATCCTTTTACAGGAGTTGTAAATCTATATTTGGTTAAGAATTGTTGAGTTGGACTTATAAGTAACATCATTGGGTCACCAATTTGGTCTCCACTTGAAAAGCCTTGTGAAAATTGAGCAACCAAAACAGGATTAGATGCAGTAATCTGAACAGGTTTTCCGACATTCCTTTCTATAAAATCACCAGCTTTTAGCACTTTGATTAACTTTGCATCTTCAAATACTTTAGTACTATCCATACTTGCAAGCACTCTATAAGAATAGTGCTTTCTTTTCTTCAGCATACCAATGTAATAATGCCTTCCCCAAGATGGAATTGGTGGAATTTGTTCCACTAAGTGATTACAGGCAATTACTTTGTCTGGCACATAAGCACATTGATGCCCACTAAATACAGATACTTTTTTAGATGAAACAATCAAAGATCCACTCAAGTCCCATTTTCGAGATGAAAATGGAGTTGGCTTGGAAGAAACTTGGAATACGTCGCCTCTGCTTAAATATACTGAAAAAGGTACATTTGCAGGATGCCCACTAAATGTTTCAACTGTGGGTGTAATTGTAACTAAGGTTTCATCTTCGGTAGCAACTACTGCAAATTCTGGAAATAAATCCGAGCCATCATAGCACATTACCCTATATTGCTGACCAATTACTGTTGTAGGTAAGCCCATAAAAGTATCTGTTGTTTGTTTTCTTCTATTTAAACCATATACAATAATTGGGAAATCAGAAGTGATATGTACAGCTGCATTTGTTTCAATCATATCAGAGGTTTTTATTTGAGCTCTAGGGTCAATAATTAAATCTACAACAGTACCACCCTTTACAAATACTTTTTCTTTAAAACCAATATTTTTAATTTCTACAAGTACATTTGCATCTTTATCAGAAGTAATAAAAAGTTGGAGGGTTAGTCTTGTTCTTTCATCTGGGTTAGGTACTTCATTATGATTTCTCATAAAGCATAGCCAAAACTCAGTTCCATCTGGGTTTTTTGTATCTAATACAGTTCGTTTTTCTGCATCACTAATTTGAGCATAAAGTGATGTAGCAAAGATTATTAATAAGAATATGATTGGTAAATATTTTTTCATTTTTTACTTTTCATATAATAATTTAATGGAACTTGCTTTGTCATCATTTAGCATTACTAATACGTAGCCACCAGCTGCTAATTTGAATGTACGCAATAAAGTAAGTTCATAAGTGCTTTTTTCCAATTTAAAAGTACTAACTCCATTAATAAATGGTTTGCTACTATTATTGCTGTCTGCACCTGCTTCTCTTAAGTAATACTCAATTTCATTTTGGGTATTTGGCAATTCATCAATTAGCCTTCCATTTTCACTAAATAGTTTGAATTTTACATCACTATCCTTTGACAAAGTAAAATTGACTATTGTACGTTCAGTGAATGGATTTGGATAGCTATATTCTAATCTATCTTCATTTCTTTTGTAAATAAATGAATTAAATTTGTAAATACCCTTTTTTGCAGTAAATTTAGTAAATTTTCCATTTATATAAAGTTCTGCAGGAATAATAGTATCAGTTGAATCTTTGCCAGCAGAAGTATATAATTCTAAATCAAATAGTTTTAAAGCATTTGGATTAGATACGATAAAAGAAATATCTACTTGCGAACTGTCAAAACTTGTACTGCTTTTAAACAACTTATTTTCTGAATTAAAAGGACCCAAAGAGTCCATTAATGAATTGCTATTTCCATAAGTAAATAAATTATATCCAAATCTCAATCCTTTTATTGCTCTTATAATAACTCTTACTGTATCGCCTTTTTGTACTTTCAAATTAGCATACACAGGTAATAGATAACGTTCGCCAACAAGTAAAGTTGAATCTTGCATTTCAATTTTATTCTGAGAATAAGCTGAAATACTGAAACAAAAGCCTATAAAAAGCAACAAATAAAGATTTTTGAAAAAAGGCATAATTGGTTTGAACAATTTATAATATACAGATTACAAATATATCAAATTTCTTTCTATCTATAAGCTATAAACATTTTAACTATGCTTTTGATTAGATATTTTTAATTTTTATGTTTAGTTAGATAATATTTTAAACAGGTAGAAGGTACTTATTAAATTTTTAAAACTTTACTTTGCTACAAACAGATTGCTACTCTGTAGCAAATAAAAGAAATAAATCAAATTCAAATTTTTTAAATCCTAATTTCGGCTCTATAGGAGCCACTTGTTTGTAGAAGTGAAAAGGAAAAATAATATTTTCTTAGGCTCTGTTGGAGCCACTTGTTTGTAGAAGTGAAAAGGAAAAATAATATTTTCTTAGGCTCTGTTGGAGCCACTTGTTTG
>JAYTXK010000490.1:0-3853 GCA_043743005.1 Ignavibacteriota bacterium | reverse complement strand
TAATGCTCTTTCAAGAGCAACATTTAGCTCAGCACCACTTCCAGGAACAGTTAAGTTACTCCAAAATTCTTCTCTAATTTGAGGGATTTTAGAAATTGCTTCTTTTATTCCAGCTTCATTTCTTCCCATTCCAACTTTATCCCACATTACTTTACCCATTTCTCTATGGAATGATGTTGAAGTACGTTTACCCTTTAAAGACATAATTTTATTAATTTTAGCATTAGCTTCATCTTCTGCTTTTTTAAATTCAGCATGACTAGTATCAATTTTATCAAGTGGAGCTTGAGCTAAATAGTTTCCAATTGTATAAGGCAGAATAAAATATCCATCAGCCAAGCCTTGCATCAAAGCAGAAGCTCCAAGTCTATTTGCACCGTGGTCAGAGAAATTAGCTTCTCCAATTGCATGCAAACCCGGAATAGTTGTCATCAAATTATAATCAACCCACAATCCACCCATTGTATAGTGAGAAGCTGGAAATATTTTCATTGGAGTTTGATATGGATTATCGCCTGTAATTCTTTCATACATTTCAAATAAATTACCATATCTTTCTTCAATCAAATCTTTACCAAGCCTTGCAATAGCTGCTGAGAAATCTAAATATACTCCATATCCAGTAGCACCAACTCCACGACCTTCATCACAAACTTCTTTTGCAGCTCGAGAAGAAATATCTCTAGGAGATAAGTTACCAAAGCTAGGGTATTTTCTTTCTAAATAGTAATCTCTTTCATTTTCAGGAATTTGTTCTGGAGATCTAGTATCTCCAACTTTTTTTGGTACCCAAATTCTGCCATCATTTCTTAATGATTCAGACATAAGAGTAAGTTTTGATTGATGATCACCACTTACTGGAATGCATGTTGGGTGAATTTGAGTAAAGCAAGGATTAGCAAAAGCTGCTCCTTTTTTATATGCTCTATAAGTAGCAGTTACATTACACATTTGAGCATTTGTAGAAAGGAAAAATACATTTCCATACCCACCAGTAGCAAGTACAACTGCATCACCCCAATGAGATTCAATTTTGCCAGTTACCATATCTCTTGTAATAATACCTCTGCACACCCCATCGATATTTACTATATCCATCATTTCTTTTCTGGTATGCAATTTTACTCTACCACCACCAACTTCTTTTGATAATGCAGAATAAGCACCCAAAAGTAGCTGTTGCCCTGTTTGACCACGAGCATAAAAAGTACGAGATACTTGAGCCCCACCAAAAGAACGATTAGCAAGCAACCCACCATATTCTCTTGCAAAAGGAACTCCTTGTGCAACACACTGATCTATAATATTACGGCTTACCATAGCAAGTCTATAAACATTACCTTCACGTGATCTAAAGTCTCCACCTTTTACAGTATCATAAAATAAACGCCAAACGCTATCACCATCATTTTGGTAATTTTTAGCTCCATTTATCCCACCTTGTGCAGCTATTGAGTGAGCTCTTCTTGGACTATCATTATATGTAAATGCTTCTACTTGGTAACCAAGCTCAGCTAATGTAGCAGAAGCTGCAGCTCCACCCAAACCTGTACCAACTACTAATACTTTAAATTTTCTTTTATTTGCTGGGTTTATTAGCTTCATTTCAAAGCGATGTTTATCCCATTTATCTTGAACTGGACCCGAAGGCATTTTAGCATCTAAAATCATTAAATCAATCCCCCTACTAATTTTAACATTACAGAAATTGGAATTGAAATCAAAGCACCACAAATAATAATAGAGAAAATATTACTTATCTTAGCTATCATTGGTGTAAATACTGGACCTGCAATACCAAGAGTATGAAAAAGACTTTTAACGCCATGGTTTAAGTGTAATCCCAAACCTATTACAGACAATATATAAAATCCTGAAACAAGAGGATTTCTAAAGCCTAAAACTAACATTTTAAATACATCATGTACTTTTTCCCCAGTTTGTAGAGTAAATTCATAACCCACAAATTCAGGGTTAGTTACTCCAAGAGAATAATGCAGTAAATGATAAATTATAAAACACAATAAAGTTAGTCCTGCTACAGTCATAGATCTCGAACTAATAGTTGAAGATACATATCCTGTTACTGAATATGAAATTGGTTTAGCAGATTTATTATATAAAGTCAATCTAATTGTAGCAAAAATATGAATTAAAACAGCTATTAATAAGCCAATTCTCATTATCCAAAGCAACGCACCAAGTTTTCTGAGTCCAAATGCATAAGTATTTATAGCCTCTGGTCCTATATAAAATAATAAATTACCTAGAGTATGACCAATAATAAAAAATACTAGTAGCAAACCAGTAATGGCGACTAACATTTTACTAAGAATTGTAGATTTTAGAAAATTTGATAGCACATTTTCACCTTAGGATTGTTGTTCAAAATTTAGAAAAATTATGTCCTTTATAGCATTTTTAGCTACTTCGTTTTGCAAAATACGAAAATACTTTTGCATAAAAAAGATACTTTATTTTTAGAACATTAAATAGTTAATTATATTAAATTAATTAAAAATATTAAAGTCTAATCAAGATATTTTTTAATTAATTCAATAAATAAGTTAATTTCAATTGGTTTAGAAATATAATCAGTACATCCTTCTGAAATGAACTTCTCTTTATCTCCTGCCATAACATAAGACGTAGTAGCAATAATTGGAATATTATAATAATTTTCAATTTTTCTAATTTCTTTTGTTGCAAATATTCCATTTGGTCCATTTCCTAAATTAATATCCATTAAAATCATATCAAATTGGCTGTTATTTACTTTAATTAATGCTTCTTTTGCAGATTTAGAGTATTCTAAAATGTGCTTATTATTTATAATTTTTTCTATTAATTTTTTTGAAACATCATCATCTTCAACAATTAAAATTTTCTTCATTGTATTTTTATGCAATTCAATATTATTAATGTTTTCAGATTTATTTATTATTTCCGAATTATAAATTGGTTTTGTATAAGGAATTGTAATTTCAAAATTAGAGCCAATTCCTAATTTGCTTTCTACTTTAATTTTACCTTTTATTAGTTGAGTAAATTTTTTAGTTAAAGCAAGACCCAAACCTGTACCTTCAAAACTTCTTTCTAATCCTTCACTTGCCTGCCTAAATTCCTCAAAAATAATTTCAAGATATTTTTCATCAATTCCTATACCTGTATCACTAATTGTAAGAATAATATTTGCTTCACTATTGTCCAAACTACTATCATAATTATTCAAATCTATTTCAACTGCAATAGTAATTCCACCATTTTTTGTAAATTTTATTGCATTATTAATTATATTATTAAGAATACTATAAATAGCTTTCAAACTTGAATTAATGTATAATTCATTAATATCAGTATTTACATTAATGTATAACCCTTTTGCTTGAGCATTTGCTCTATGAATATTTATTGTATGGTTTATTTCTTTTATCAAATCAAAGTCTTCATAAATTATTTTGTTCACTCCAGATTCAATTAAAGAAAAATCTAAAATTAAATTCAAAGTTTCCATCAATCTTTTACTTCCTAAATTAATTAATTCTGCAATATTTTGAGATTCGATAATGTCTGTTTCAGTTTTCAATATTTCTGAAAAACCTAAAATACCATTCATTGGAGTTCTTAGCTCATGACTCATATTTGCTAAAAAACTTGATTTTAATCTGTCAGATTCTTCAGCTTTTACTTTTGCATTTATTAATTCAAGTTCTGACTTTTTTCTTTCATCAATATTTTGAGCAACTAAAGTAGCTCCAATTATATTACCTGAACCATCTTTCAAAGGCAAATATGTTATTTCCCACCATACATCTTCATTATTCAAATTAATACAAACTTCATAATATGTTAT
>JAYTXK010000489.1:0-4896 GCA_043743005.1 Ignavibacteriota bacterium | reverse complement strand
CCCCAAACCCCTCTCCACGTCTGGAGATGGGCTTAATTTACCAAGTACGTAATACACCAATATGTATTATTAACGTATAAAACAAGATAATATTGCATTTTTAATTTCAAATATTTATCTTATTCAAATATATTAAACAAATAATTAAAATATATAGTTTAATTTGATTAAATTTGAATAATTATTTCAAATAAATTTATATCATTATGAAAAACAACATAATACTTTATGTACTTGCTCTTTGTTTTATATCATCTGTTTCCTTCTCTCAAGGCTATGAGCTTTGGGGTTGGGGTAGAAATAAATATGGACAATTAGCTGATGGTTCAAATAATAATACAAAAATACCTAATCAAATTGGCTTTGGTAAAGATTGGAAAACTATTTCGGCAGTTGGAGATTATACAATAGCAATAAAACAGGACGGGACACTTTGGTCATGGGGCAATAATCAATTTGGACAATTAGGTGATGGCACAAACGTAGGTAAAAATTATCTTACTCAAATAGGAACTGAATATTATTGGAAATTTATTTCAGCAGGTGGCTATCATTCGACAGCAATAAGACAAGGTAGAAAACTTGTAACTACAAATATTAATAATGAAAATGAGGAAAAACTGCATTCTAATTCAAACTCAAATGAAATTCAATTAAATCCGAACCCTGCAAATTCGGAAGTCTCGATAAGTTGTAATTTTGATGAAGAAATAAACAATGCAAAATTAAAAATATATGATATGTTGGGTATTTTAGTTTACGAACAAAATATAAATTCAAACACAAATACAAAGCAAATAATAAGCTCTATAAATGTAACTAATTTTTTAAATGGAACTTATAATATATCTATTCAATCAAATAATTGTATGTATCATAATGTTTTAAAGGTTTTGAAATGAAAATATAATTACTATAATTTGTATTTATAAAACTTATTATGACAATAGAATAATTGCATTTTCGTAAATTTGTTTGATTCAAATCAATAAATATAAAAATGAACCCCAAAAAATTAGTAATTATTCTTGCTTCTTGTACTATTGCTGCCTTTGCTGGTATTGGTACTTATGTTTACTTTACAGTAAAAGGTAATTTACCTTCATTAGAGCAATTAGAAAACCCACCTGTAAACCAAGCTACTCAAATTCTAAGCGAAAATGGGGATTTGTTAGACCATTTTTTTATAGAAAAAAGAGTCAGTCTTAAATATGAACAAATCCCAAAAGATTTTATTAACGCACTAGTTGCTACCGAAGATAGAAAATTTTATGGACACTGGGGAGTAGATATTGATAGAATTATCAAAGCTGGAATAAAAAATATTGCTTCTGGACATGCAAAAGAAGGTGCTTCCACACTTACACAGCAGCTTGCAAGAAATCTTTTTTTAGACCAATCGCAGACACTTGGCAGAAAAGTAAAAGAAGCTGCAACTGCAGTTCAAATTGAAGATACATATACAAAAGAAGAAATTTTGGAGATGTATGCAAATACAGTCGCTTTTGGTAGAGGTGCTTATGGAATTAATGTAGCTGCAAAAACTTACTTTAATAAAAAAGCAAATGAACTATCCTTAGCTGAATCTGCTTTTTTGGTTGGACTTTTGAAAGCTCCATCAAGATATGATGCAAGAACTAACTATGATAGAGCTTTAACAAGACGAAATTTAGTTCTTAGCTTGATGTCTGATCAAGGTTTCATATCCAAAGAACAGTTTTGGAGTGCCTCCGAAGAGCCAATTAATATCAAACTCGGCAAACAAAAAAGACTTGAAGCTGATATTGCCCCCCACTTTGTAGAAAATATTAGACAGCAATTAAATAATGACCCAAAATTAGAACAGTATGATTTGTATAGAGATGGGCTAATCATCAATACTACCTTAAATTCTACAATTCAAAAATATGCTAATGAATCAATAGAGCAACATTTGAAAGAATTTCAAAAAACTTTTAATTCTGCATGGAAATGGAATAGTAATACAAAATTATTAAATTCAGTAATAGCTGATGGTATAAGAAAAAATAATGAATACAAATCAGCATCTAAAGAAAGAAAACCCGAAATTGAAACATCTTTAAGAAATAATCAAAAGTTTATAGATTCAGTTAAAAATGTTGCAGCAACTATTCAAGTTGGTTTGGTTGTACTTGATGCTCATACAGGTGCAATCCTCACAATGGTAGGAGCATCACCAAATTTTATGGAAGAAAACCCAGAATATAAATATTCACTAAATCATACTTCACAAATACGCAGACAGCCGGGCTCTTCTTTCAAGCCATTTGTCTATGCAATGGCTCTTAAACAAGGAATGAAACCTGAAGATATGATTGAATGTGGACCTTATTCATATAGAGACCCAGGTTCTGGTCAAATTTGGTCTCCAAGTGTTACAGAAGATGATTGTCAGCAAGCTGGTTCAAGGCTACCATTAAGTGAAGCATTGAGAAAATCAATTAATTCTGTGGCTGCCAGATTAATTACTCAAGTAACCAACCCAAGTGATGTTAAAAATTTAATAGAGCAAGCTGGAGTAAAATCCAAACTCCAAGCTGTACCTGCATTAGCTTTGGGTGCAGGTGGTGAGGTAAGCCCATTGGAATTAACGTCTGCTTATAGTATTTTTGCAAATGAAGGACTGTCAGTTGCACCTTATTTAATAAAATCTATTTTAGACAAAAATAATAATATTATATTTGAACGTCGTGGTGGAAATGAAACAAATGAAGTTTTAGATAAAAATATAGCTATTACAATGACAAAAATGCTTAGACAAGTAGTAGATGCAGGTACAGCAGCTCGCATTAGGCAAATATTTAAAGGAATTGAAGCAGCTGGAAAAACTGGAACTACTAATGATAATGCAGACGCTTGGTTCATAGGATATACACCTCAATTAATCTGTGGGATATGGGTGGGATTTGATGACCAAAGACTAAATTTTGATGTGATTGGTAAGCAAGGTCAAGGTGGAAGAGCTGCTGCACCAATTTGGGCTTTGCTAATGAATAAAATATATAATGACCCAAGTTTGCCTTATAAGCAAAAAAGTTTTGGATACGATGCAATAGATTCAACAAATATTTCTGCTCCATTGATAAGTCCACAGCCACAAGCTGAAGCAATTCAGCCAAAGCCAAATACTAACCAAAGGGCTGATATAACTACTCAAAAGAAGCAAGACCCAAAGCCAGAAGCTAAAAAAGAAAATACAATTACCACACAAGGAAATAGTGCTTTACCAAAATTACCCAAAAAATAATAAAACGACTTTTCGAATTGATGCGTCTATGCTTGCTTACTTAAATTTGATTAGTTTGTATAATATTTTACTAATCGCTCACTAATAATAAAAAATGTCATTTGAAAATTTAAACTTAATTGAGCCTATATTAAAGGCACTTATTAAAGAAGGTTATCATACACCCACTCCTATTCAAGCACAAGCTATACCAATTCTTTTAAATAAAAAAGATTTACTTGGAGTGGCACAAACTGGTACTGGCAAAACTGCTGCTTTTGCTATTCCAATCATACAAATGCTATCTCTTGAAGAAAATATTGATTTTAGAAAACGTAAGATTAGGGCATTAATACTTACTCCTACTCGAGAGCTTGCAGTCCAGATTGGAGAGAGTTTTGAAAATTATGGCAGACAAACAAGACTAAAATATAAAGTTATTTTTGGTGGAGTTAGTCAACATGGGCAAGTTGAAGATTTACAAGCTGGAATTGATGTACTTATTGCTACCCCGGGTAGATTGCTCGACTTAATGAATCAAAAATATATATCGCTTGATAATATTCAATTTTTTGTACTTGATGAAGCTGATAGAATGCTTGATATGGGATTTATCAATGATGTTAAAAAAGTAATTGCTAAGTTACCTCAAAAAAGACAAACGCTTTTCTTTTCAGCTACAATGCCTGATGAAATAGTTGAATTATCTAATAAAATCCTTAATAATCCAATTAAAGTGGAGGTAACTCCTGTATCAAGCACAGTAGATATAATTAAACAATCGGTTTTTTATGTTGATAAAGGAAATAAAAGGCATTTGCTTATTGAAATTTTGAAAGATAAAGAAATTGAGCATGCTTTAGTTTTTACACGTACAAAGCATGGAGCAGATAAAATTGCTAAAGAGCTTACAATAAATGGTATTCATGCCCAAGCTATACATGGAAACAAATCTCAAAATGCAAGACAAAATGCACTTAAAAATTTCAAATCAAAAATAACAAGAGTGCTTGTAGCAACTGATATTGCTGCTCGTGGGATTGATATTGACGACCTGACCCATGTAATTAATTTTGAACTTCCTAATATTGCCGAATCTTATGTGCATAGAATTGGTAGAACAGGTAGAGCAGGAGCTAAGGGAACTGCTATATCATTTTGTGATGCTGAAGAAAAAGCTTTCTTGAAAGATATACAAAAGCTCATTGGTAAAGAAATTAAAGAAACTGAAAATATAAATTACCCAATGAGAATTCATACTTTTGAAAAGGGTCCTGCAAAACTGCCACCACCTCAAAAGAAAAAGGTGCTACATCAAAAAAAAGGTGAAAATAGCAATCAACCCAAAGAACAAGTTTTTAAAACTGAGGATATGCCAAAAGCAAAATCTAAAAAAAAGCATTGGTTCCCAAGAAAAGGCAAATAAAGTAAATAAAATATTTTGACTTAAAAGTATTCGATCGTCAATTATCCAATATATTCAGGTATTTTCATATCGCATAAGGCTAATCTTACATTGCCTAAGTGGTCTTTCAAGATTGTCCCAAACTGCCTTTGGCACTTCGGGAACCCTACATATTCTTTTTTGTCAAGTATGCGAAAGAAGTTTTTATTTATTACATCAGTTGTTAAAGCATCAAGATAGTAAA
>JAYTXK010000488.1:0-5215 GCA_043743005.1 Ignavibacteriota bacterium | reverse complement strand
AAGTTTGTCTGAAGGAACAAGCATACAATCACTAAAAGTTTCAGGACCTAATATATTTACATACATAAAGTCTTTAAAAACTGTACAATCCATACTGTATGTTTTAGTAGGTAATGGATTTATTAAAAACTTACCATAAGATATATCTAAATCAGGGTCTTCAATTGGTTCAATTTTTAATATTTTAGAATCATAATGAAAAGTTGTATCATTAAATACAAATGAAAAAGTTGCATTTGCCCATCTTAACCATTTGTCTTGCAATCTTGTCATTTCAAGAGAAAATTCAAATATATTACTATCCTTTCTAAATGCATTTACTATTTTTACAGTAGCATTTGTAGGATTTTGAGATTTCAATTCATTAGTAATTAATAAAAAGAAAAGCAATAATAATATTTGATTTTTTATTTTCAATTGTAGTGTTATTTTAAACTAATATAATAAATTATTTAATCGAGCCAGTTCTATTTCTATTGTTCCAACTTATATTGTAATCTTGAGTGTTTACAATTCCATTCAAATCATAGTCTTCTGTCAAATATCCTAATGGATATTTTTGATCTCTTAGAAATGCAGTTATTACATTATAATCATTTGGTTTTACTTCGTCCATTCCGTCAATACCAGCTAAGAAGAAGCTTGATAATGGGTTAGGATCAGATACATTACCATTAGCATCGTATATTGCAGGATAATTTCCTGCCATCATACCAAACATAGGCGACTTATTATTATCATACCCCAATAATCTCATAGTATTTGCATTACCACTTACTATGCCAGATTTTGTAAAATCTAATTTGTTGTTATAAGCATCATTAAAATTATAATGCAAAGTTACAGGATCTTTACTTATCACTGCAATGTGATTTTTATGTCTCAAAGCTATAAAGTATGGTGTTGCACCAGTAGTGTCCATTCTTACATTATCAATATTATTGGCACCACGTGAAACACTTATTTGAGATAAAGCAACTACAGTTGGAACTATTGGATCTAATAAAGTTCCGTCTTTTGATAAGAAACAAGTTTTAAAATATCTGTGAGTAGGGTTAATCTCTTTATCTCTAAATTCTAAAACTACCCAATCAACTACTCCCTTAGGAATTCTATTAACTTTTAATGTTTGACTATTAGAGTCTAAATTATAAGGATATATATTTGGTGGAGTTGCAGGAATTCTATTGCTATCTAAAAGTCTAGTGTACATATAATTATTTTTGTCTTTGGCTGTATAGAATGGTCCTTGCAATACTGCTTTTGCAAATAGCTTCAAATAAGTATTTGCTGGAGTACCTACGGCAAAAAGCCCAAGCTCATCATTAGATACATCAGCCTCTCCTTCAATATATGCCCAATTCACATCTGTGCTATCTATCAAATTTTTAGATGATTTCATATCTGCCCACTGACCACCAGCATTCCATCTTTGGAAAGTTAAAGTATTAAATACTAATGGATCTTGAGCTGTTTCCCAAGTCTCATTTGCTTTGATATCTGCTAATTTACCTTTGTCATTTCTCCAAGCAAACCTAACTCCAACTTTTCCTGTAGAAGCTAATGAAGTGCTTGTTTGACCTTCTTTACTTGTATCAGCACTCAATTCAAATGTTCTTTGAATATGCTCAAACCCTCTATAAGGAACTGAATCATAAGCAGTAGCTATTTTAATATTAAAAGAAAGTTTTTTGATTTTACCTGCTGAGGCTATATCATCAAACTTTGCAAAAGTAAATTTATTATTAAATAAAATAGGAGAACCATCATATTTCAAATTATTGCGAGTTAATTTACCATCAACTTCAGCATAATTGTTTGTATATTCAGGATCATTTGCAGATGTCATCAAAAGTTCATTAGATATACTATCTATTCCTGTAATACCTTTTTGATAAGTACTTAGAGTAGAATTAACATATAATCTATTGCTAACAGTGGCAGAGCTACCCAGAGTAACGCCATCAACGTTTTCAACGAAAATGTTTTCTAAATTTGTATTGTTTATTTTTGGAACTTCAGCACCAGTTACTATATTTGTTTCGCCAGCACTACCTACATATTGTAGGTTAAGTTTGCTATTGAAAGTAGGTTCAAAAGCTAATGAACCCAATGCAGAACGAGTAATTGTACCACTTGTAATACCAATTGTATTAGATGGGTCTGAAAACACAGTAATATTTGCATTAACTGAATTTCTTAGTTGACCTTTTGTAAGTTTTAAATGAGAAACTTGCAAACCACCTTTTTTACTATTATCGAAAGTAGTATCTGTTACATCAGCACCAAGAGTATTATCTAATTCTAATAGAAATGTTTTGCCATTTCCTTGAACTACATTTTTATTACCAGATCCATTTAAAATAATTTGGCCAGATCTATCAAAAGGATTAATATTTCCATTATGATTTAATGAATCATTCACTAATATTCTAATATTAGTCAAATTAGATTCCCATCTCAAAGGGCTTGCTTCATCAGAATAAAAGCTATTTCTTGAAACCAATTCTTTGTCGTTAATAAGAAATTTATTTCCACCACCTTTAAACATAATATTAAAATAAGAGGCTTGAGGAATATATCTATTATTTCCATTAGTAGCATCAAATATTACATCGCCATTTATTTTTGCTTGGTTAAATGTAAAGCTACCTTGAGAATAAATTACACCTTCATTTGAAATATTTCCAACTTCACTATTTAATACAGCTTCATTTCCAACATTGATTTTACCAGCAACTACTTTAGAAACTGTAGAATCATAGGCGAAAGTATTACTTATTTGTCCTAAATTAGTAGCAACAACTGATTTTTTAAAATTTATAGTACCTAAGTTTGTTATAGTTCCACTACTACTTATATCAAAATTAGTAACTTGCGAAAATACATTTATTGTATTAACACAAATTAGACTTATTAATATGTAACAGATTTTTTTCATTTTTATAATTTTTATTAAAATATGGGCAGGCTATATATTAGCCTACCCAATTTAAATAGATTTATTGACCTGCGTTAAGAGTACCTTTAAGACCTAAGTAGCCTTTCAATGTAAATGCTCTTCTTGCATCAAATGTGTTTCCAGCTAATAGATAAAAACCATTTGTTAAAGTTGTTCCTGTAGCAAGGTTAGATGAAGGACCAGAAAGGTCAGTCAAGAATGTTGCACCAGTATTTGTTGTTCCAACTGTAACATTACCATTATTAGTTAAGCCAGGTACTACTCCATTATTTATACCCCAAGAAGTAGTGCCTGCTCCACCAAGTATTAATGAAGCATAAAGAGTATTATTTTCAATAGAAATATTTGAAGCTAATAAAGTAGGGCTTAATTCAGCAGTAGAATAATTATCCATACCAGCTCTTGTAAAACCAGCCCAAACTGTGTGCTTAATCAATACTTGATCTATAGAAGTTGGTTCAACTCCCTCATCCCAAGTAACAGGATTTGACCAACGACCATGAGCAATAGTAGTAAAGATTGAAGGACCTGAACGGAATAGCAAGAAATTACCAGATTTGAAACCTGCATCTCCAATTCCATCTACATTATTTGTTGTATTTTGGAAGTTAGAAAGTTCAACAGTACCAAAAGCTGTACTTGTTGAATTTGCTCTTGAATATTTAGTAGCTGTAGCCATTTTTTCCCAAGTAGCAGAAGTTCTATCACCTTCATAGTAACGTAACATAGTTTCTGTATAAGAATCATCCCAAGCTCCATTACCACCAAGAGTAGAAGAAATACCAGTTTCATTTTGTCTATAAGCAGCTTTGATAGTCCAAGTTGGAGAACCATCGTAAGATAAAGCAATAGTACGCTTAACATCTAAAGGAATAGTTGCAGATGAAGCATAAGTACCTGGTACTGAATTCATAGTAAATGAAGTTGCTGGTACACTACCTGTTGCAAATACTACACTTGAACCAGCATTATTAAGAGTGTATGTAGAAGTTGCAACAAATGCCGTATTAAGATTTGTTAGTCTGAAATTACCTTTTACTTCATCCATTCCTTGATAAGCTATAGCTTTAGAAACATCAAGCATAACAAGAGTATTTGAAGTTGCCATATCTAAAACCAAACCTTTGTTTGAAGCAGATGCAGTACCACCACTCATATTAAAGTTCCCAGCTACATATACATCTCCATTAGGAGTAAATGTAGAAGTAGTACCAGAAAAGTTAAGCTGTCCATAAGGTTTTGAGGATATAGTTGGTTGAACATATTGTGAGTTATTTGCTGTAGAAGCAACATAACTTACAGTTGAACTAACCCCAAATTTAGCATTATCCATTGCAGCTTTATCATTTAAGAATGTACCTGATACATTCATTAAATTGCTATTATCTAATTGTAAATTACCAGCAACATCTAAAGTAAATGATTTGCCAGAATTAATATTGATTACAGCACCAGTACCAGCATTAGTTGTAAAGAATCCATTTTTCACTAAAGTTTTAGTATTATCAAAAGTAATAGTTGAATTATTACCTGCAATGAATGAACCAGAAGCATTTGCTCCTACAATAACATTTCCTGAATTTGCAGAAATAGAAGCACTACCATTTGCATTGATTGTAAGTTTACCATCAATCTCAAAATTACTTTGTTGTGAAGGTTCGATAGTAAATGTTCCAGCTGTTACAGATTGACCAGAAGCAATAACTTTTGCATTTGTACCAGAGCTTAATCCATTTTGCAAATTAAGTGCAGCATAACTTTCACCACCAAATATCCATTGTTTACTTGCACTTTCGTCATAGAAGAAAGTACCACTATAAGTTCTATTTGAAACAATGCCTTGAGGTGAATATGTACCACTTACATAAACTCCACTTCCAATTGTTTGTGAAATAGAGTTTGAAGCAATTGCCAAACTTGTGTACCATCTTGGTTGAACAGTTTGAGCACTTCCAATTGTAGAACTAAAAGCATAGTACATCCAACCACTAATTCTTTTTGTAAGACTTACTCCAAGTGCATCAGCTCCTGTTGGGCTTCCAGCCAAGTCAGTGAAAGAATTACTTGTACCATCAAAATTGATTGTACCTGAGGCATTATCAAAGGTTGCTGTAGAACCTGTTTGAAACATCCCAGTATTATTTTTCATGTTAATCCTTCCTTGATTAACAAAAGTCCCCGAACTTAAAGTAAAAGTTTGAGACATTATTTGTAGAGTATTTATTTGAAATACAGCTACTATAGCCAAAATGG
>JAYTXK010000487.1:0-3766 GCA_043743005.1 Ignavibacteriota bacterium | reverse complement strand
CTAAATAGAGGGGTGGCAGTCCAAAAGACTGACGGGGTGTCAAAAAAGTTCTTTGAAATGCAAATACCAAACACTTGATTTCTCCCTTATGGTCGAAATGACAAAAAAAAAACTCGTAATTTACTGCAAAGGGTCAATCGCCCCTTCGGAGTCAAGAAAAATGTGTTTTCACTTTAAAAAGTTGCACAACTAAATTGAAAATATTTTTCTTGTTGAACATTAGTAATTGTAAGTGAAGTTATTAATGCTTAATTTTGAATTAAATTGTTTTGATTATTATTAAAAAGGTTATGGTATGAAAAAGAATATGGGATCGGTTGACATTATTATTCGAATAATTGTTGCTTTAATAATTATTGGTTTGTATTTCACTAATCAAATAACTGGTTTGGCTGCAATAATATTATTAATATTTGCAATTGTGTTTATTGCAACAAGTTTTGTTGGCTTTTGCCCATTATATTTGCCATTTGGATTTTCTACTAAGAAAGAAGAATTAAATTAAATTCATTAATAAGTTTTTGATAGTTTAGTATTAAAATCAAATAAAACACTTTTTTATTTAATTTTCCGTCGAATTGTAAATGGAGAAACAAATGCTAAAGTATGTTTTAATATTCTTGTTTTGCTCGTTTGTAAGTTTGCTTAGTCAGTCTTCTTATGAACAAAAAGTTCAATTAGCTGATTCTTATGAATCAAATGGCGAATATGAAAATGCTGGGAGAATTTATAAAGAACTTTTTCAAGCTAATCAAAAGAACCCCAATATATTAGAGGGGCTTGTAAGAAATTATAAGAAGATAAATAAACAATCAGAATTACTTTTGATAGTTAAAGATTATGCACTTAACAATCAAAATGTAGCTAATTGCAATCTATTGGCTGAATTATACTGGAAAACTGGAAATTCAATTGAAGCAAATGCTAATTGGCATAATGCAATTTCTTATGCTAAAACTGATTTTAATTCTTATTTATTAATTGCAAATACTCAATCTCAATTACTATTATTTGATAAAGCTATTTCAACTCTTAAAGAATTTAGAAAAGTATCAGATAATAATCTGGCTTTTTCAGATGAATTATCCAAACTTTATACTGCAAATGGAAATTACAAAGATGGCTTAATTGAAATATTGCAGTTTCTAAAAACTAATAAAAATATTGCACTTGCTCAAGGAAGAATTTACGCTTTAATGTCTGGAAAAGATGCTAAAGACTATATTTACAAATCTTTAGAATTAGAAGCAAATCAAAATGAGAATTTATTATACCTTCAAGAACTCTTTGCTTGGTATTTGCGAACATTAAACAAATTATCTGATGCTTTGGAAGTATATAAAAGAATAGATAGATTACGCCAATCTAATGGATATGACATACTGCAATTTGCTGAGCTTTCAAGAAAAGATGAGCAATATGATATATCTTTTAAGGCTTATGAAACAATTATTGATAATGAAAAGAAAAACAACTTTTTTACTCAAGCACTTTATGGGTATGCACAGGCTTATGAATCAAAATATGCTAATGGAACTTTGCTTCCAAAAGAAAAAGTAAATGAAATTATTGATAGGTATAAAAGTGTTATTTCTCAAGAACCAAATAGTGTGTTAGCATTGGAATGTAATTATAGATTGGCACAAATCTATTTGAAACAGCTAAATGATATGAAAACTTCTTTGGAATATTTGGACAAACTTACTAAAAGTTCGGCATCAAATATTGCAGTAGTAAACGCATATTTCTTGCTTGGAGAAATATTTTTTAATGATGGAAAAATTGAAGAAAGCAAAAATCAATATATAAATATAATTAATGGAATTGGAAGGCAATATCCAGAAAAGAATGATTTAGCAAAATATAGATTAGCTGAAATTGACTATTTTTTGGGATATATTGATACAGCAAAGTTTCAGTTTAATGAAATATCAAAAAATATTAATTCAAATCTATGCAATGATGCAATGTATAAAATGATAATTATTCAAGCTGCAAGAAAAGATAGTATTGGTATGAGTATGTTTTCAAAAGCTGAAATGTTGAAATTTCAAAGAGATTTTGATAACTCTATTAAATTATTTAGAGAAATAAAAGATAGAAAACAAGATTATGATTTGAATGAATTTGCTACTTTTGAGCTAATAAAATCGTATTATGATTTAGAAAAATATAGCGAAACAATATTACTTTGTGAAGAGTTGCAAACAAAATATCCTGATTCAAATAATGGTGATTTGGCATTATACTATAAAGCAAATAGCTATATGAAGCTGTCCCAAAAAGAAATAGCAATTGAACTTTATACAGATTTCTTGACAAAATATCCAGTTTCAATTTACTTGCAAGATGTAAGAAACAAAATTAGAAAATTAAGAGATGGAGTTTAGTTTTTACTTGTTTTATCATTTTTAATATCAAAAGCGTATTTACCAATTTCAGCAGATATTAGCATAATTAAAGATGAATAGTAAATCCAAACTAATATTGAAACAATAATTGCATAAGTGCCGTAAAATTTTCCGTAATCTGCAATTGAAATTATATACCAAGCAAATATGTTCCTTGATAATTCTAATAGAATTGCACAAATACTTGTTGAAATTAATCTGCTATATCTTGGTATCTTCTTATTTGGAACATAAGAAAAAACAAAGTAATAAAGTACAAATCCAGCAATAAAAGAAGATATAGTTAAAAATACATTTGAAAAAAGCCATTCTATTTTATCTGAAAATAATTTTTTTAAAAATGAATCCAATAAAGAAATTATAGGAATAATATATGAATAAATTAAAATAAAAATTGTTAAAATTAAAGTTAAAAGTATATCTTTTAATTTATAAACTAAGAAAAAATGTGTACTTTGCAAATTAAATATTTTATTCAATGATGATCTAAAGGCACTTATCAAGGTAGATGATACCCAAAGTAAGCCAATTATTCCATACAAACCCAGATAAGAACTTTTAGTAAATATTGATTTTAATTCTGATAAAACAAGTTGTACAATTTTTTCATTTGATTTATTAGGTGGCAATATTTCCCAAGCTAAACTTGTAAATTTGATTGCAATTTTGTCAAAACCTAAAAATAAGTTTATAAGATATATGACTACTAGGAATAATGGTAAAATATAAATTAATATATTAAATGAGATACCACTTGCCAATAAATATATATTATGATTGTCAATCCTATCACTTAATGCTGAAATGTGATTATAAAGTCTATAAAGTTTGGTATATTTATTTTTGAATTTTTGCAACATTTTCTTTTTCTTTTTGTTGAATAAACTTTTCTATTAAATGGTCAATATTTTCAAAATAAGCTGTTTCATTTTTACTTTACTTTTTATAAGTGAGTTTTTTTTCAGTTGTGCTACTATTGAAGCACCAAAAGGTGGTCCTAAAGATTCAATACCACCAGTAATATTAAACTTTGAACCAATTAATAATACAATTAATTTTAAAAAGGCAAATATTAATTTAGAATTTAGCAAATTTATGAACAAGAACAAAGTAATTGAGAATATTTTTATTTCTCCAACTGTTCCAATGAAATATAATTGGTCTAAAAAATCATTAGAAATAGTTTTTACAAAGGATTTGCAAGAAAATACTACTTATTCTTTTCAACTTGGAACAGAATATACTGACTTCTTAGGTAATAAGCCAGAAAAAGCATTTAATATTGTGTTTTCTTCAGGAGCAAGTCTGGATAGTGGAAGCCTTTATGGCAAACTCTATTCAGAAAAAGTACAAGG
>JAYTXK010000486.1:0-8587 GCA_043743005.1 Ignavibacteriota bacterium | reverse complement strand
GAGATTTCACTCCATAAGTCTAATTTATTCGATTAAAAATAGTAATTTGGTCATATTTATCATTCAACTATATTCATTTCCATCATATTATGATATTTTTAGTATATTTTTTAGAAATAATCAATTTAAAATGGCAATTTCTTATTAATTTCTACTTCATTTAGCTTATTTTCTCAAGAAAATCTTTCTTTTCTGTTGAAATTTTCATAATTCTATGTTGATTTCTATCTTTTTAAGTCCTAAAAGTGTTGAAATCTAACAATATTTGTGTTGAATTATTTAGTAAAATATAATATATATAACTCTTTACAACAGTCATAATAAATGTTTCACACTCTTTTTATGAAAATATCAACACTTTTAGTATTTTATTAAACTACTTTCTCAATCAATCCTACTAATTATATTTTTAAAACCATTATTATACAATTCAAATTATTTGATTATATACTCATCTCATTTCTCTTGATAAAAATGATTTAATAAATACTGTCTTTGCTTTACAGTCTTAGCCAAAGTTTGTTGATTATTTACTAAGTCATCTGCAAATTGCACAATGCTAAAATAATTATACTTGTACATTTTGCCTGTTTTAACCGAATTGAAAAACCCTAACGCTTCCATCTCGAGTACTGCCTCGTTACGGACTTTAAGAAATCGTCTAACTTCTAATCTTGACATAAAAGCTGACTTAGGTCTTTCCAATATGGTAGTTTTGTTTTTCATTTAAATTTTAGTAATGCTAAGGCTTTACTTTCATATTTTCTTTACTTACTTAATAAAATGTTATATAATGCAATTTCCTTATCTATGATAAGTAATACTTTAAATCAAAATGGAATAAAATACAAAATATTAAACTTAGAATTTTGATTTTTTTTCTAAAAACCTTGAAAGTGTTATTTTATCAAATGTTAATTTTATAAATCAAGTATTTTTTTTGTTTCAATCTAAAATATCATTATATTGCAACTAAATAATTAGACATAATATTAATATTAATTAAAATATACTATATATATCTAATATATGAGTTAATAGTATCTAAATATTTAGATGATGTCGTATTACTTATTCAAAAATAATACAAAATATTGTATTATCCAAATTAAATATTTGTACTATAGTGTATTATTATTAATATTGAGATATAAAAATGAATGCAAAACTTATAATTGAAAAATTAAAATTGATATTCAATGTAACTAGTAATTTAGATTTAAGTAAAGAGCTTGATGTTCCTCTTGCAACAATTTCATATTGGTTACAAAAAAACACTTTTGATATTTCAAGAGTATACGATAGACTTGAAGAAAGATCTATAAATTTTCAATGGCTTTTAACAGATAAAAGTGATTCTAAATTATACACAAAACATGTAAATGATTGGTTAAATTCAAAGAAAATTGATAAAAATAGTGCAAAATGGATATATGAAATATTTGGGTTTAGACCAATAATTGGTAAAAGATTAGAAGTATTGGATGATATTGAGCTTTTAAAAATATCCTTAGAATTATTGCTTAAAAAAAGATCCAAAGAAGAAGGCGATTTTGATTTTACTGAATGGCTTAATGAAAATGAAAGTAAGAGTAATTTAAAACGTTTTAATAATATTAGCTTTCTTAACCAAGCCTTCTTAACAGGTAAAAGTCTATTTGATATATTTAATAAAAGTAAAAATCAACTTGAAATTTGCGAAAATTGTGAATCAAAAAATGTTAGAATAAGAGAATTGGAATCTCAAAATAAATTACTAATTAAACTTGTAATGAGTAAAATGAAAGATAATGATAACATAAATGAATAGAATAATATTAATACTATGAAAAAATTAACTGTTCCATGAAGTATTATAGCTTTAAAGATGAATACAGGTGTTAGTTATTTGTATTATAAAGCATATAAAGACCCTAAACGTCATTCTACTGGCTTGCTTGATAATCATACAAATAGAAAAATCGTTGAGAAAATGCTTGAAAAAGCATATTTTGATTACTTAGGCAATAATAATAAAATTATCCAACAAGAGGCTAGTAGCGATTCTACAATATTTTATTTGCAAGATATGATTAAGCTCTATTTAGAAGCTGTAAAAGTTAAGTCAGCAACTTATCAAATGAGTATTAAGCATAGTTTCAAAAATATATATAGTGATTTGAATTTTGATATTAATGAAAAGATAGTTGTAAAAAGAGGCAACACAAAACATAATATATTCAAAATTGAAGATGTTTTTAAGAATGAATATTTTAAGTTTAGAGCATTTAAAAAGTCCAATTCTCCATTACGAAATTTGCAAGCATTTATGAATTGGCTCTATAATAATGATTACTTAGAAAGTGCTATTAAGCTAAATAAATACAAAATTGCTGAAGCAAAAAAGAAAATTATAGCTTATGAAACTCCAGAAATTGAAAAATTATTAATTTTAGTCAAATCAAATCCAAAACAATATGAACTATACTTACTTTTTGCTTTTATGAATGAAACAGGCATGAGAATAAGCGAATCATTAAGATTAGAAATTAAAGATATTGATTTTAAGAATAGAATTATTTATGTACCTAATAAAATTAAAAAGACACTAATTGAAGAATTACATCTAAGCAAAAAGGCAGTTGAGTTACTTAAGGAATTAGTTGAATTAGCTAAATTAAGAGCTAATAACAAACAAAAAGTATTCAAATGGACTGAAAGTAGTAGATCAAGAATTAACAGTCATTTAAATAAGTATTTAGAAGAATTAAATATCAAAGTAGAAATGAACGGTACTCATTTATTTAGAAAATCGTTTATTAGTAAACAAAGTAATAAAGAAAATTTTCAGATTATTCAGTTTATGCAATTAACTAGATTGAAAGATATTAAAACAGCTCAAGAACATTATAATAAAGCTAACAAAAAATTACTTCATAATTTGCTTGATAATGACTAAAATTGATGACCTAATGATGACCAATATTCTAAATATTTAGAAACAATTAGGAACTATTTAATATATAAAGAAATTCTATAAAAATCATAAAAGCCTTATCACTACATGTAATAAAGCTTTTTACTTGTACCGAAGAAGGGAATTGAACCCCTGACACCAGGATTATGATTCCTGTGCTCTAACCAACTGAGCTACTTCGGCAACTTTGAACGATTACAAAAATACGAAAAAATTATGTACTTTCCAAAATTCTTTTTATTTCATCTCGTAAATTTGCAGCTAATTCATAATCTTCATCAGAAATTGCTTTGTCCAATTTGATTTGTAATTTGTCAATCATTGAAAGTGGAGTAGATGGTTGAGTATCCTTATAATGTTTAGTACCAGATGTAGATTCTCTACCTAAAGCTTCTTCAGCAGCAATTTCTTCAGGTTGAGGTATTTGTCCCGTATCTTCTAAAATATCATTATTAATATAAATTGGAGCATTAAATCTAACTGCAAGAGCTATGGCATCACTTGGTCTGGCATCAACTTCAATATCAAATGCTTCAAAAAATAATTTTGCGAAAAATGTTCCATCTTGCAAATCACTTATTTCAACTTCAGTTAGTATAGCACCAAAGGCATCAATAATATTTTTAACTAAATCATGAGTCATTGGTCTTGGAGAAGACATACCTTCAATTTCCATAGCAATTGCTTGTGCTTCATAAGCACCTATAATAATAGGTAACCTACGGTCTCCATCATTTTCTTTCATTATAAGTGCATAAGCATTTTGACTAACAGGGCTAGCAGAAATACCCAGAACTTGTATTTGTACTCTTTCCATCTATTATATTTCTATATATGTCTATAAAATTTCATAAAAACTTTTAAAAAGCAGTAAATAAATAATTAATTAATTCAATGAATTAATTATTGTGGTCATCTTTGGGACTACATCAAAAATATCTCCTACAATTCCATAATCAGCAACTTTAAAAATAGGTGCATCTTTGTCTTTGTTTACTGCTACTATTATTTTAGAACTTGACATTCCAGCCAAATGCTGAACAGCACCTGAAATTGCAAGTGCAATATAAATATTAGGAGATACAGTTTTGCCAGTTTGACCAACTTGCTCACCATGTGGTCTCCAGCCAGCATCAACAACTGCACGTGAAGCACCAACAGCAGCACCAATTGATTTAGCCAAATCTTCCACAATATTAAAGTTTTCAGGTCCTTTTAGTCCTCTTCCACCTGAAACAATTTTGTCTGCTTCTGCAACATCTAATTTACCTTCATTTTTGCTTAATCCAGTAATTTTAACTTTCAAATCATTTTCTGATAAATTTGCATTAAAATCTGAAATTGAAACTGTTACTGAATTAGATTCACTTGCAGTAAAAATGTTGGGTCTAAGTGAAAATACTCTATTAGCCTTTTCCGATTTGCTTTTGATTACTGCTTTACCAGCATAAACAGGTTTGGAAGCAATAATATCTCCACCATTAAAATCTAAAGCAATACAATCTGAAATATATCCTGCTTCAAATTTAATAGAAACTCGAGGAGCTAATTCAAGTCCGTGAGAGTTTGCTGAAAATAATACAGTATTACAATTTTCAGCTTTTGCTATTTGCGTTACTGCATTTGCTATAGCTGCTGATGAAAAACTATTTAAATTTGGATTTTTAATAACATTTACTTTTGAAAGTCCAAATGAACCAGAAGTTTGTATTTGTGATTCATTTGAATTAAATATTGCTCCAACTACATTTTCAGCTCCAACAAGGTTTCTTGCTGCTGTAATCAATTCGTAAGATGAACGTTTCAAAGCATCATTGTGAGATTCTAAATAAACTAAAATTTTACTCATTTTATTTTCCTTTTTTTTTATTATATTACTTTTGCTTCTTCTCGTAATAAACGAACTAATTCATTAATATCGCTATCTGAATCAGTTAAAATTTTACCAACTCTTTGCTTAGCAGGAATTTCCATAGATAGCACAGAAGTATGTTTATCTGTAAGAATTAGATTACGTGCATCTATAGGTTTTGATTTTGCTTTCATTATTTGAGGTAATTTAGGGTATCTAGGTTCATTAATTCCTTTTTGTACACTAATTACAGCAGGCAATGTAGTTTCAAATAATTCTTTACCACCCTCTATATCACGTTCACCAGTAATATTAGTTCCATTTATATCAAGTTTTGAAACCATTGATACAGATGGAATTTCTAACATTTCACCTATCATTGATACAATTTGAAAAGAATCAAAATCAATACTTTGACGACCTAATAATACAATATCAAAATTACCATTTTTGGCAGTTGTAGCTAAGTTTTTAGCTATTGCAAAAGAGTCTAAAGCAAATTCATCAGCTTTGATATGTATTGCTTTTTCTGCACCCATAGCTAATGATGTTCTAAGTATATCTACACTAAGTTCAGAACCAACAGTACAAACTGTTACTTCGCCACCATTTTTTTCAAATAATCTAAGTCCTTCCTCCAAAGCATATTCATCATAAGGATTTAAAATGTATTTTACACCATTGTTGTTAATTGATTTACCATCAGAACCAATTTCCACTCTTGTAGCAGTATCTGGTACTCTTGATATACAAACTAAAATATTCATAAAATTTCCATTAATTAATAGGTTTAATTATTTCTTCTAATTTCTCTTTTACAATAAAAAACAAACTACCTGAAATATCTTCTGCACTTTGCAATGCACAAGGTGGTACATTCAACATAATAAAACTTGAAGGTGAAGACATTTTACAAGGTTTTCTTTTTTGGAAAAATTTAATTCCCATTTTTCCTTCAAATCTATTAGCATTTTTAGTACAAATAAGTACATTCCAAACTAATTTTGCTTTATGAAGTTCATCTGCATCAGTTTGAACTTTATAAATAGTTGGTCTTCCAAAGTCAGAAGTAAGTTTCCATTCTTCCAAAGTTTCTTTAGTTTCAGTATTTACTATTTTGAAATCTCCACCAGCTATAAATTCTTCATCTGCTGTCAAAGTCATTATGATTTGACCTTTGAGTGGATCTATAAAGCAATATTTTGGAGTTAATGCTGACATTTATTTTAAATTGAGTCGAATTAATTATGTAAAATCGTAACAATTAATCAATTATTTTATAATTGTGGAAAATTTAAAATTTATTTTAATAGATAAATCAATCATAGTTTATTTTAATTTTTCCAATTTAGCAAATTTAAGCATTAAATTTTTCTTACCAAATTTATCAAATCTTACTATTGCTTGTTTCATATCACCATCTCCCTTCATTCCAGTAACTGTTCCTTTTCCAAACATTGAGTGATTTACAATATCACCAACTTTATAAGTTTCTTTAATTAAAGTATTTACTTTTGCTGGAGTTGGAACTTGAGAATACGAATAATCATCATTTACTTGAGAATATTCATTAAAATTATTTGCAATTTTGTTTAATCTATTTATTCCTAATTTCTGTTCAGATTCTTCTTTCTTCTCATTCATTCTTTTTAATTGAGGCCAGTTAAGAGTATTCAAATCAATTTCTCTTAAAAAAGATGAAGGCATTGCAAACTGTGTATCACCAAATTTTGTTCTACGTTGAGCATAAGTCAAATACAATTTTTCTTCTGCTCTGGTAATTCCTACATATAAAAGTCTTCTTTCTTCTTCCAAATCATCTTTATCACTTTCTCCACCTCTAATTAATGGGAAAAGTCCTTGCTCCATACCTGCAATGTAAACAGTAGGGAATTCTAAGCCTTTTGCTGAATGAAGAGTCATAAGAGTAACATGATTTCCATAAGTATCTTTTTCATCATAATCAGATAGTAAAGAAATTTGTTGTAAATAATCTCCTAAAGTACTTTCTGGATTTTCTTTTATAAAATTTGTTATATCAGAAATTACTTGTTGGATATTATTCCATCTATCATTTGCTTCATCAGTACCAATATCTTTATACATTTCAGCAAGACCAGTGTCATCTAAATAGTTCATAACTGTTGACTTAATATTTTCATTTTCCAAATCTGCTCTATATTTGTCAATTAAATTAATAAACTTTTTTGCTGCAACAACTGCTCTACCTTGTAAATGTGAGTTCATATCAGCTTGATTAAATGCCTCATATAAACTAATGTTATTATTCTTTGAATATTCTTTCAAGTGCTGAAGTGAAGTATTCCCTAATCCTCTTGGAGGCTCATTTACGATGCGTAATAAAGATTCTGCATCATAGTGATTAACTAATACTTTGATATAAGCCAAAGCATCTTTCACTTCTTTTCTTTTGTAAAATGAGACCCCACCAATGATTACATAAGGTAATTTTGCAAATCTAAGTGCATTTTCTAAAAATAATGATTGTGCATTTGTTCTGTATAATATTGCAAAATCTTTCAAATCTCTGTTTTGACCAATTGAATTAAGTATATTTGTAACTATTTTACTCGCCTCATCTTTTTCATCATCACAAGAAACAACTTCTATTAAGTCCCCTTGTTTATTTTGAGTCCAAAGAGTTTTGGGAATTTGATTTTTGTTAAATTTAATTAAAGAATCAGCAGCTTCTAATATAGTTTTGGTAGATCTATAATTTTGTTCTAATCTTACAACTTTTGCATAAGGATATTGCTTTTGGAAATCCAAAATATTTCTAATATCAGCACCACGCCATTTATAAATACTTTGAGCATCATCACCAACAACACAAATATTTTGATGTGATTTTGATAGTAAATTAATTACAATATATTGAGCTTTATTTGTATCTTGATATTCATCAACTAGAATAAACTTAAATTTATTCTGATATTTTGATAATACTTCTTGTGATTTGTTTAATAAATATATCATATTTAGTAATAAATCATCAAAATCCATTGCATTATTTTGTCTTAAGTAATTTTCATAATGTTTATATACAAAAGCAACTTGCTTGTCAAAACTATTTAATGCTTTAGCACTATATTCTTTTGAATCAATCATTTGATTTTTTGCATTAGAAATAAATGACCTAATTTGTTGAGCTGGATAATGTTGCTGCGAAACTCCTTCCAAATTCATAACGCTGCGAATTGCTGAAAGCTGATCATCAGCATCATAAATTGTAAAATTTGAATCATATCCGATTGTTTTAGCTTCATATCTAAGGATTTTTGCAAAAACTGAATGAAAAGTTCCTGCCCAAATTTTATCTGAAAGGTTTTCACCAACTAATGTTGATATTCTGTTTTTTAATTCTTTAGCTGCTTTATTTGTAAATGTAAGTGCTAAAATATTCCAAGGAGCAATTCCATTATCTAATAAATTAGCTATTCTGTGGGTAATTACTTTAGTTTTACCAGAGCCTGCTCCAGCAACTATAATCAATGGACCATTTATAGATTTAACTGCATCAGATTGCTCTGAATTTAATCCTATTAAAATCTTATCTTGGTTGAGTGCTAAAGAAGGAAATGAGATTTCTTCGTTTTGTAATTTTAATGACATATTTTTTTTGAATTTTAAGAATTGCAAAAATAAGATATTTTTAGGTCTTAAAACTCAAAAAATTATTGTTATTACTATTAAATTGAATTTATTGATTTAAAATAGTTATGAATTCTTGATAAATTCATAATCAAATTAATTTAGCA
>JAYTXK010000485.1:0-5397 GCA_043743005.1 Ignavibacteriota bacterium | reverse complement strand
ACTAAATTCTAATTTCCCACATTAATATATTTGGCACAAACTTTGGAATAAGTATAATATAAATTTGAAATATTATATTTAATTTGTGGTAGGAAGCCGATGAACACTATATTCTACAAAATTCAACAACAATTCAATAGTCTATTATTGAACAAATGGTTATTATTAACATTCACTTTGTTTACTTTTTCTCTTTTTAGTTGCAATCATGCATCTTCTGTTAGAGGATATAATAAAGCAATGGCTAAAAAAGTTAATAGAGATGATAACAAAACTACTGATGATATTCAATCAGAAATTAAATCAGATGAATTTGCTGATTTGAAAATCCAAATGAATAAAAAAGAGCCAGAAGCTCTTATAAAAAAGCTACCTTCATTGAATGAACAACTATTAAAACTAACAGACGAGCAAACTAATATCAAAAACAAAGTTTCTGATGTTTCGCTTGATATAGTTAATGTAAAAACAGATATTAAAGAAATTAAAGGTACTTTAGATGAGATTAAAAATGCAATTAATACATATTATTATAATAAACCAAAAGAAGCTGTAACTGGTGCAAAAGTAAAACCAGAAGAGAAGAAAGTCGAAACTGAAGATAATTCAAAAATAGTTTCTTATGAAGAATATGCTCAAAAAGATTCTAAAAAGAAAGATTATGTTTTGCTTTCTGATGAAGAAGTAAAACCAAAAGCAAACAAAGTTGAACATAAAAAAATTGAAGTTAAGAAAAAAGCAAAACACGAAAATAGTGAAATTGCATCAACTGAACCAAAACCCAAAAAGTCAAATAAAATTACTTCAGAAGATAGAAAAGAATTAGCAAGAGCAATAAAAGAAAAATTAGCCAAAGACCAAAAAGATGAAGAAAGCAGTTCAATTGCTAATAATGGCAAACCAGATGCACCAGAATTTAAAACAGCAATGGGTAAAATTGCCAAAAAAGATTATTTAGCAGCACTTAATGATTTGCAAGCAGCAGTTAAAAAAGAAAAAGATGTAGTCAAACGCAGTGAATGTAATTATTGGATAGGTGAGTCGCATTATGGATTGAAGCAATTTGATAAAGCAATTGAATCATTTATGAAAGTGATAAATACTGTTAGAAATTCACGACAAGATGATGCACAAGCAATGCTTGCCGAATCACAAATGAGAGCCGGAATGACTGATAAAGCCAAGCAATCGTTTTCAACATTAATTAGCAAATTTCCTGAAAGTGAATTTGTGCCAAGAGCAAGAAAAATGTTACAGCAACTTTAGTCTAATAAATCTGGTCTTAGATTTTTTGTTTTCTCTAAAGACTTTTGTTCTTGCCAAGTTGATATTTTTTTTGGATTGCCTGAAAGTAAAATTTCAGGCACTTCCATACCTCTAAAATTAGCAGGACGAGTATATTGAGGAGCTTCAAAAATTCCATCCATAAATGAATCATCTAAGGCAGAAGAAGCATCACCCAATACATTTGGAAGTAATCTAATTACAGAATCTGCAATTGTCATTGCTGGAATTTCTCCACCACTCAAAACTACATCACCAATTGATATTTCTCTTGTTATAAGTGATTCTCTAACCCTTTGATCTATACCTTTGTAGTGTCCACAAAGTATAATGATATTTTGTTTCAATGAAAGTTCATTTGAAATAGATTGATTTAGCACTTTTCCTTCTGGAGCTGTATAAATAATTTCATCATACTTTCTTTGAGATTGTAATTCTTCAATACACTTGAAAATAGGTTCACACATTATAAGCATACCTGCTGCACCACCATAAGGATAGTCGTCAATATGTCCAAACTTATTATCAGCATATTTATGTAAGTCGTGAATTACAATTTTTGCTAATCCCTTTTCTTGTGCAATTTTAATAATACTTGATTCAAGAAATGATGTAAAAATATCAGGAATTGCAGAAATAATATCAAATCTAATTAATTCATTCAATTTCGTCAACCTGTTCTTCAGTATTATTGATTAAGTCCATTAGTCCTGGCATTACATAAATTTCAATAGATTTGTTTTCAATATTCCTGTTTTTAATAATTTGATCAATAACAGGAATAGGCAAATCTCCTTTTGGAGTTTTCACAAGCCACACATCATTTGCAGGCATCTCCCATTCTTCAATAATTTTACCAATTAATTCTTTGGACTCAATATTAATAACATCAAAACCAATAAAATCACTTAAAAATTCTTTGTTATCTTCATTTTTAATATTTTTTTCTTCTGAATAAATTGCTTTTTCTTTTAATTCTTTTGCTTGAGTATCTGAAATTATTTCTTTTAATTGGAGTATAACAGAGTCTTTTTGTTTTTTCCAAGAACGAACCGTAAATTCAGTACAGAAATTTTCACTAAATCCAATTTTGATTATTGTATCGCTTTTAATTATTTTTAGCTTTTTAGGGACATCATCTACAAATAATTCGCCATTATAGCCTCTAATTCCAGTTATCCTACCCAAATATTTTAAACTCACCTATTTCTCCAAAATTATTGTTACAGGACCATCATTTACTAAATGAACTTTCATATCAGCCCCAAAAATACCACTTTCTATTTTTAATTTACTAACTTCTTTAATTTTTTCAACAAAATAATTATAGAGTGGTTCAGAATGTTCTGGTTTTGATGCTTCAACAAAACTTGGTCGAAAACCTTTTTTTGCATCTCCATAAAGTGTAAAATTTGAAATAATCAATATTTCTCCATTTGTCTCTAAAACGCTTTTATTCATTTTTTCATCATCATCATTAAATATTCTTAAATTAATAATTTTATTAATTAACCAGTCAGCATTTTCTTTAGAATCAGTATTAGTGATACCTAAGAGTACTAATAAGCCTTTTTTTATTGAAGAATAGTTTGTGTTTTCAATCTCAACTTTAGCATTTAATATTCTTTGAATAACAAGTCTCATAAATTTTCTTTTTATTTTATAAAAAAATTAATTATATTGAATTCTCTTTCTTATTAAACAAGATAAAATAATGTATTTTTCAAGCAAAATAGAAATTGATCCAACACAAGTTACAGTAATAAAAGCAATTAACCAAAGCTCAGTTTTCCAAACTTTGTTTACTGGATTGATTGATAATGATAAAAAATACGAGCAAGAAACTTTTTCTGCAATGACTATTTTAGATCAAATTCATCAAGGTTTGCAAGAACTTAATATTAAAAATACAATTAGATTAGCAGTTGATAATGTAAATTATTTTATTGATTATAATTCTGAAGATGATGACTTGCATAAAGCTATTTTTGCAGTTAGAAAATATGTAGATCCTGAGGGAGCAAAATATTTTGATAATATTTTTTTGGTTCAAGAACATCACGATGAAAATTTTAAATATATTATTGAAATAAGAATAAAACGAATACACAAAGTTAAAGAATATCCAATTAAAATTCATATAAATGCTTTGTATAATGAGTTTAAATTAAGTGAAGAAGATTATGAAAATTTAAATATCAAACTTGGTGAAATATTTGAATCTCAAGAATCATACAATGAATTTATTAAAAAGAAAAAAACTGCCTATGATATTTTTGTTAAAAGTTTATTTAAAACACTTGGAAAAAAAATATCTGTTGATGGGATAAAAAGTTCTACCGATATGAGAATAATCAGACCATTTAAACAAATTAATAATATTAATGGTATTAAGTTTAGTAAAAAAGCTCATTCAATTTTTTATGGCTACCCAAATATAATTAATCATTTTTATTATGTTTGGAAATGGGTTGACTTTTGTTATAAAAATAGGATTAAATTAGTAAATACAAAAATTGTTGATGAAATTGGGTTTAAAGTAATGTCAATTTCTGATATTGGAGTTATAACTTCAGATTATAAAACTTTTGATACTAGTTTAGAATTTGAACCATTCCAAAGTTCTTTTGTTAGATATTATAAAAAAAATCAATATAATGACAAATTGCTATGTTCAGTTATTCAAACTGAAGATTATAAAGAAGATTTTTATGGCGAAAGTTATGGTTGGTTGAAATCTGATGTACCTTCTTCAGAAATGAAAATGAAAATAGTTTCAACAAGAAGAAACTATTGATAAGTTAATTTAAACTTACATTTTAGTTTCTCCGTCTAATTATTAATTCTAATACTTTTTTTAAAGTAATAATAATTGGAACCTATTGAATGAAATTAATATTTTGTTTTTGTATTTTAACATTTCTATTTATAGTTAATATTAGCAATGCTCAGTTTGGTAAAAACAAAGTTCAGTATGAAAAATTTGATTGGAAATATATAGAATCAAAACACTTTGATATTTATTTTCATAAAGGTGGTGAATATCTTGCAAACTATACTGCAATAGAAGCTGAAAAATCTCTTCTCAAAATCCAAAATGGACTTAATTGCAAGTTAAATACTAGAATATCAATTGTAGTATTTAATTCACATAATCAATTTCAACAAAATAATATTATTTCAAGTTTCTTATCTGAAGGCATTGGTGGAGTTACTCAGCTTTACAAAAATAATATTGTATTACCTTTCCAAGGTGATTATGCACAATTTCAGCATGTTATTTTTCATGAACTTGTACATGGTGTTTTGAATGATATGTTTCATGGTGGGACATTACAATCTTCAATATCAAATAATGGTTTTTTTATACCTTCATGGTTAAATGAAGGTTTGAGTGAATATTTAAGCTATGATGGAATGGATGCTCATACTGATATGTTTATGAGAGATATGGCAGTTAGCGAAAATCTTATGCCATTAAATAGACTTGATGGATATACTCAATATAGAGCTGGTCAAACTTTTTATTGGTATATTGCTGATAAATATGGTAAAGAGAAAGTTGGTGATTTTATTAATAGATTAAAAATTCATAAAAATGTCAATGCAGCATTTGAATCAGCATTTAAAATTAGTTTTGAAGAGTTTTCAGAAAAATGGCAAAAAGATATTAAAAAATACTTTCTTCCAGATTTAGATTTATTTAAAGATGTTGATGAATTTGCAATACCTGTAGCCAAAAGAAAGCAAATGAAGAATTTTTATAATTCTGCACCTGCAATTTCACCCGATGGTGAAAATATGGCATTTATTTCAGATGAAGCAGGAGTATTGGGTATATCTGTAATGAAAATCGATGACAAAAAAAGTATTAGAAACATTATAAGTAGTTTTAGAAAACAAGATTTTGAAGATTTAAATATATTATCTCCGGGTATTTCTTGGAATGATAAAGGTACAAAAATTGCAATTTCTGCAAAAGCTGGAGGCGAAGATGCTATTTTTATTGTCAATGCAGAAAATGGTAATTATGAAAAATTAGCATTTGGTTTGAAATCAATAGAATCAGTTCAATGGTCGCCAGATGGTAATATGCTTGCTTTTAGTGCTCAA
>JAYTXK010000484.1:0-6049 GCA_043743005.1 Ignavibacteriota bacterium | reverse complement strand
ATCAAATGATGAAAATAAAAACAAAATAAATCCTTTTGGTGATTACAATAATAATCAATATAATAAATTTGCTAAAAATCTATTGATGTGGCTTTTTATTGGTATGGGTGTCTTTAGTATGGTATTTCTATTTCAAGGAAATCAAAATGGGGAAGCATACATATCTTATACTCAATACAAAGATTTTCTTAAAAGAGATTTAATCAAAGCAGCAAGTATTTCAAAATCTCCTACTGGTAATTATGACTTCAAAGGAATATTAAAATATGAAGTACCAATTACAATAAATAATAAAGAAAGAAAAATTGCTAACTTTACTACTAAGTTAGGCTTAGTTGATAGCGAAACTCAAAAAGTTTGGGAAGCAAATAATATTTATATTAAATATGAAGATAGTGATAGTATTTTTTGGAATACAATTATTTCATTTTTGCCAATATTAATTCTATTTGCAATTGTACTTTTTGCATTTAGAAAAATGCAAGGTGGAGGGTCAAAGGGATTGTTTTCTTTTGGCAAAGCCAGAGTAAAATTGATGAATGAAGTTGGTGAAAAAGTTACTTTTAATGATGTTGCTGGTGCTGATGAAGCAAAATATGAATTACAAGAAGTAATAGAATTTTTAAAAGAACCGGGTAAATTTAAAAAATTAGGTGGTAAAATTCCTAAGGGAGTTTTACTTTTAGGACCTCCAGGTACTGGCAAAACCCTTATGGCAAGGGCAGTAGCTGGAGAAGCAGATGTACCTTTCTTTTCAATGTCTGGTGCAGATTTCGTTGAAATGTTTGTAGGAGTTGGAGCAAGTAGAGTTAGAGATTTGTTCGATCAAGCAAAGCGTAGCAGTCCTTGTATAGTATTTATTGATGAAATTGATGCAGTAGGGCGTAAACGTGGTACTGGAATGGGTGGTGGTAATGATGAAAGAGAACAAACATTGAATCAGCTTTTGGTTGAAATGGACGGATTTGAGCAAAATGGTGGAGTGATTATAATTGCTGCTACTAATAGACCAGATGTTTTAGATCCTGCACTCTTAAGACCAGGAAGATTTGATAGACAAGTAGTAGTTGATAGACCAGATGTAAAGGGAAGAGAAGGAATATTTAAAGTTCATACTTCAAAACTTCCACTTGGCGATGATGTTAATTTAGTTGTACTTTCTAAAGGTACTCCAGGGCTTTCAGGTGCTGATATAGCTAATATTGTAAATGAATCTGCATTGCTTGCTGCTCGTAGAAATAGTGACAAAGTTACTATGTATGATTTTGAAAATGCTAAAGATAAAGTATTGATGGGAATTGAAAGAAGAAGTATGGTGATTTCAGTTCAAGAAAAAGAAATGACTGCCTATCACGAAATGGGACATGCTTTAATTGGTAAAATTCTTCCTTATTGCGATCCTGTTCACAAAGTAACTATTATTCCTCGTGGTAGAGCATTGGGTGTAACATCTTCTTTGCCAAATGAAGATTTCCATTCTTGGTCATTAAATTATATAGAAGCTAAAATTGTAATGCTTATGGGTGGAAGAGCAGCTGAAAAAATTGTCTTTAACAATTATTCAACTGGTGCCTCAAATGATATTGAACGTGCAACTGATATGGCTCGCAAGATGGTTTGTGATTGGGGAATGAGCGAAGAATTGGGACCTATTAATTATTCATCAAAACAAGATGAACCTTTTTTGGGTAGAGAAATGCCTTCTGGAAGAGAATTTTCTGAAAGCACTCAAGTTGTAATTGATTCTGAAGTAAAAAGAATTATAACCACTGCTGCCGAAAAAGCTGAACAAATACTATTAGAAAATATTGAGTTACTTCATATTACTTCAAAAGTATTAATTGAAAGAGAAATATTAGATGCTGAAGAATTAGACCAATTATTACGTGGTGAAACTTTGCCAGCTATCAGTAAACGTACTTTAGAAGCATTGAAATCTTTGAAAATTGAACAAATTCCTGAAAATCCAGAAACTATTGGAAATGATAAAATTGGAACTAATATTAATAATATTATTGAATAACAACAATAAATAATTACATTTTACTTACTATAAACTATATTTAGGTTTTTTTTGATGGATACTATACAAAATGAAAATGTTCTTTCTGAAATTGCAGAAGTGGAACAAACTATATCAAATGAGTCAACAAATGACACACAATTAACTAATGAAGTTGAAAATACAAATGCAGTTGAAACTCATACTGAAGCTATAAAAGAAGAAGTAATAGAATTAGATGCTACAAAAGAAGAAGTAGTAATTTTAAATAACAACATTATAGTTGAAAAAGTGGAATTACCAACTAATCCAGAAGCATTAGTAGAACAAAAAGCAAAACTTGATGAATTAAAGTTAAATGTAGCAAATCTATTTGAAACTTCCAAAACTTCAGAAGATTTTAAAGCATTAAGAAAATCAATTGTAGAAATTAAAGAGAAAATATTAGCTTTATTTGCAGTTGATAAAAATGAAAAAGATAGCTTGATAAATGATTTACAAGCAGCATTTGAAGTATTAAGAACAAGACAAGATGAAATTAGAGATACTTTAGATAAAGAATTTCATTCTAATCTTGAAAAAGTTAAACCTGAAATTGATGAATTAATCAGCAAAGCGAAAGAAACATTAGAATTCAAATCTGCTCGTGAGTTTTTAATTGCTGCTCAAGGAAAATTAAAAGAATCTAATATAAAACGTGATATTAAAGATGAATTTTTCAAAACAATTCAAGTGATTTTTGATGAGCTAAATGAGAAACAATCAGCTGAAAGAGAATCTTATGAAATGGAATGTTCTGAAAATTATTTAAATACTAAGCCAAAAATTGAAATAGTTATAGCTGAATCAAAAGAAGCTACAAATTTTAAAGTTGCTAGACAAAAACTAATCGATTCTCAATCTCTTTTGAAAGATATAAAACTAAAAAGAGAAAAACGTGATGAGCTATATGGACTTATTAGAGAAGCATTCAATTCTTTGAATGAAAGACAAGATATTGAAAGAGCTAAATATGATGAAGAGTCAACAGTAGGATATAATACTGCAAAAACTGCAATTGATGAAGCTATTGCTTTTGCTAATGAAACTACAGACTTTAAAGCAGCTCGTGAAAGACTTATTTCTGCTCAAAGTGTTATCAAAGATAACAATATGAAACGTATTCAAAGAGATGAACTTTATGGTGCTGTAAGGGTAGTATTTGAAGAATTAAATTCAAAACAAGGTGAAGATAGGGAATCTTATGATTTGGAATGTAATCAAAATAATGTTCGTTTGGAAATAAGAGTTAGCGAAGTATTTAATTCTATTGAATATTCTAATGATTTTAGAGAAATTAGAGAAGGATTAATTGCCGTTCAAGATGAAGTTAAAATATTAAAACTCAAAAAAGAACAAAGAAATGACCTTTTCAAAAAAATTAGAGAAGCATTTGATATTTTTGATAAAAAAAGAAATGAATTTACTCAAAAAAGAAAAGAAGATAAGTTTGAAAAGCTGAATGGAGTTTTAAATGGTTTACAAAATAGACTTACCAAACTAAGCGAAACTTTAGTTTTGGATAAACAATCTCTTGAAAACCAAAATATGAAACTTGATAGTGATGAAGCTTTAAATACTCATATCAGAGAAAACATTTCTAATATTGAGTCCAGAATTTCTGAAAAAGAAGCTGTATTTATAGAAGTAAATACTCGAATTGAAGATATTCAAAAAGAACTTGAAACTTTAAAAAAAAATTCTTAGTTTTTAAACTTAATAATTAATTAAGTTACTTTGAAGGGCAATTAAATTTCATAAATAGAATTTAATTGCCTTTTGTTTATTTTTAATTCAAAAAATAGCCATATTTACTGCAATTTACTGCAAAAATATGCGTAAGTCACTGATAAATAAGGATATGGTTTTGCAGTAGATTTTTTCTTAAAGTCCGCCCCATTGGGGGATGATTTAGGTGGGGTTCTTAATTGGCTCTTTCAAAAATTAGCCAAATTTACTGCAATTACTGCAAAGAATATTGTTAAGTGTATGAAAATAATAGAGTTACAATTGCAGTAGATTATATTCTCAGCTGGTGGAGGTGTCAACTTGTTGACGGAGGGTTTTTATTAATTAGTTTTTTGAAAGGCAAAAACAGTAGAATTTTTTTAGCTCCATAAGAGCAAAATATCGGTAATAAATAAGGTTCTGACCCCACCCCAACCCTCCACCAAAGATTTTTGACATAAAGTCAAAAATCGGGGAAGGAGAAATTAATACAAAAAATAGTAATTTTCACTGCAAAGGGTCAATAGACCCCTGCAAAAATATGCGTAAGTTATTGATAAATAAGGAAATGATTTCGCAGTAAAAAGTTTTGAATTGTAAAAAATAAGTAAAAATAAAATATTGAATATTGAAAGTAATAAAATTTATAAATGTTTTTGCAATAAAATTAGGTAATATTTAGTCATTGTATTTTGAAAATAAAAATATTTAAAGTGTGAAGTGATATGGACAATATTTATAATGCGGAATTAATAAATAATCAAATTAATTGGTTAGATAAAAAACCTACACAATTAAATAAAAATAGAAAATATAAAATTAAAGTTATTCTTATTGAAAATGAGAACTTAAATTTATCAGGTCAAAGTATGATTAATTTTTTTAGAAATTCACCATTATTTGGAATAGAATTAGACTTTCAAAGAAGCAAAGATTTTGGTAGAGAAATTGAGTTATGAAATATCTTTTAGACACTTGTGTAATTTCTGAATTTATCAAAATTAAACCAAATGAAAATTTGATTTCTTGGATTTCAATTCAAAATCTTGATGATTTTGGAATAAGTGTAATTACATTTGGAGAAATTTGGAAAGGAATTTGTATGTTATCAAATTCAGAAAAAAAAAATATTCTAAAAATATGGTTCGAAAATGAAGTTTTAAAACTTTATAAAAGTCGTTCAATTCCAATTGATTTTTCAGTTATGATTACTTGGGGTGAACAATATGCAAAATTAGAAATGAAAAAATTACAAATTCCAGCAGTAGATTTATTAATATCTGCAACTGCAATTGAACACAATTTAATATTAGTTACAAGAAATGTCAAAGATTTTATAAATACTGATTGTAAAATATTAAATCCATGGGAAAACACATTATTGTAATTAATATTTATTTCAAACTTTCAAATTATTAAAATAAATAAATATCAATAATTTTCTTTATTTATTTAATATTTGTTTTTTAATTCTGAATATTAATCAAAAACAAATCAAATTCACTGCAAAGGGGTCAACCGACCCCTGCAAAAATATAAGTAAGTCACTGATAAATAAGGAAATGATTTTGGAGTAAAATGTATTGAATTGTAAAATATATATAAAAATCAAATTATGTCGTTATTCTATTTAATATTGTAAAATCAAAAGCAACAAATATTTGAAAAGTTTAAAAGTAGTGTAAAAACTAAATCTACTTTCTATTATCTTGCCAAACTAATTTTACCAAATAAATAATTAATATGTCAGAATTTGTACATTTACATAATCATACTCATTACTCTATACTTGATTCAATTACTACAATTGACGAACTAATAACAGAAGCTAAGAATGATAATCAACACGCAGTTGCACTTACTGACCATGGTGTAATGTTTGGTTTGATTGAATTTTATAAAAAATGTAAAAGCAAAGATGTAAAGCCTATCCTTGGTGTTGAAGCCTATATGGCGAATGGTAGTAGATTTGATAGAAACAATAGAGCTGAGAAAAAAAGAAATTATTATCATTTGATATTATTAGCTAAAAATGTAACAGGTTATAAAAATATAATGAGAATGACTTCTCTTGCAAATATTGAGGGATTTCATTACAAGCCACGCATTGATGAAGAACTGTTAAAAACATATAGTGAAGGAATAATTTGCACTTCTGCCTGTATGGGAGGCGTAGTATCTGCTCATATTGTAGCTGGAGATTATAAACTTGCTTATCAAACGGCTGAAAATTACCAAAAACTTTTTGGAGATGATTTTTATCTTGAAATTCAAAATCAC
>JAYTXK010000483.1:0-1787 GCA_043743005.1 Ignavibacteriota bacterium | reverse complement strand
TTAAAAAAACTCTAAATGTTTTTGTAATTGAAAACATAGAATTAGTAAAGAAAAGAGTTAAAATGACTATTATTATACAATTTTTAATTTGATTATTCATATTTTTGAATATCGGAAACTTTTCAAAAATAAATACTAAGTATTTTTACTTTTTATATAATTATAATATCGAATGAAGAATGTTTTTATTACAGGTGGTGGAATAAGAATTGGAAGAGGGCTTGCTTTAAAGTTAGCTCAAAATGGTTGGAATATTGCATTTTCGTATAATAATTCCTTTAAAATGGCAGAAATAACAGAAAATGAAATTTTAAAGTTCGGTGTAAAATGTATAAAAATAAAATTAGATGTTCGTAAAAAAGATGAAGTTATTGATGCTTATGAAGTAATTAAAAATAAATTTGGTAAGCTTGATTTGTTAATTAATAATGCAGGAGTTTTCCCCAAGCCAAGTTCATTAGAAAATATAGAAGAAGAATTATGGGATTTTACTTTAGATACAAATCTTAAATCGCAATTTCTAACTTCAAAAGAATTTATTAAAATTGCAAATATAAATGCTAAAATCATTAATATTTCGTCTCTTGGAGGATTAGAAGTTTGGAAACATAGAATTCCTTATAATGTATCCAAAGCAGGTGTAATTCAATTAACGAAAGCTTTAGCAAGAGAATTAGCTCCATACATTGCTGTAAACTGTATTTGTCCGGGTACGATATTAATTCCAGATGAGCCTGCTGAAGATAGTTCAAATGTATCATTAGATAAAATTCCAATGGCAAGATATGGTAATATTGATGATATGTTTGATGCAGTAAATTTCTTAGCTAATTGCTCTAATTTCATTACAGGTCAAGTAATTAATGTCGATGGTGGCTACCATTTATCAAATTAAATAGGAAGGGAAATGATTCCAATAAAAGATAGAATTAAAATAGAAGAATTAGAATTTGGTCATCCAATGAAATCGTATGAAAACACTGAGTTTTTAAATGGTAAAGATGGACGTACATTAAGAATTTTATCAGAATATTTATTTCCCGATCAGTATCTTAAAAAAAATCATATATACAATACTATTGTAGTATTTGGCTCTGCAAGGTCAGTATCTACTGTTGATTATAAAATCAAAATGTCAGAATTTGAAGATAAATTAAGAAGTGGTATTGATGTTGAAAAAGTTAATAAAGAAATTGAAAAATTCAAAAAATTAGAATTTACATCAAAATATTATGATGAAACTGTTCGATTAGTTGAAATGCTTACAAGTTGGGTCAAAAAATTACCTACACAAAAGAAGTTTTATATATGCACAGGTGGTGGTCCGGGTATGATGGAAGCAGCAAACAGGGGTGCTTATAATACTGATAGTCAAAATATTGGATATAATATACAATTGCCATTTGAACAGCACCCAAATAAATATATAACACCTGAATTAAATTTTGAGTTTCATTATTTTTTTATGCGTAAATTTTGGTTTATGTACCACGCTAAAGCTATGATTGCAATGCCTGGAGGATTTGGTACTTTAGATGAATTATTTGAAATGCTAACTCTTCAGCAAACTAAAGTGATTTCCAAACGTATTCCTATTATATTATATGGAGAAAAGTTTTGGAAAAAATTAATTGATTTTGAATTCTTAGCTGAAATAGGAATGATTAACCAAGAAGACTTAGATTTGGTGCATTATTCTGATTCTCCAGATGAAGCATTTGATTTTATTAAACAAGAACTTTCCTCTTATTTAAACATTGATACTGAAATAAATGATTAAAAAATTT
>JAYTXK010000482.1:0-5440 GCA_043743005.1 Ignavibacteriota bacterium | reverse complement strand
TCAATGGAAAAGTTTAATTTTATTATTACTGATTTAATTGGTAACACAATAAAATATGGAGAATTAAACAATAACTCATTAAATATTGATGATATTAATTCTGGTGTTTATTATTTTGTAGTCTTTAATCAAACAAAAATTCAAAATTATAAGATAGCTTTAACAAGGTAAAAATTGGATTATTATTTCACTATTGAAACTCCAACAAGGGAAGAAATCAAAATAGAAAAGTCAAAATTTATAGCTTCTATTGCATCAGTAAAGACTAAAGAAGAAGCTATGTTGTTTTTGAATAGAGTTAAAAACGAATATTTTGATGCAAAACATAATTGTTATGCTTATAAAATAGGTTCAACTGGTATTGAAACACGAAGTTCTGATGATGGTGAACCAAATGGCACTGCTGGGAAGCCAATTTTATTTTGTATAAATAAAAGTCAATTTTCTGATATTGTTATAGTTATTACAAGATATTTTGGAGGGACTTTACTTAGAAAAGGTGGATTAGCTCGTGCTTATGCAGAATCTGCCAATTTAGTATTAAGTAAGTGTACACCTAAGCAAATAGACCTTCCTGTAAAAATTCAAATTTTCTGTACTTATGACGATATTTCAATTGTAAAAAAATTAGTAGCTGATTATTCAACTGATTTAGAAGAATATTATACAGATCAAATTGAACTAATTGCTTATATCCCAGGTTCTATGGTCGGTGAATTTACTAGTAAAATAATTGAAAAAACTAATGCTAGAGCTGGTTTTAAAAAAATAAATTAAAATGAAAATAATTACAAAAATAAAAGAAATGCAACAAATTTCGTTGCAAGAAAAAAAATCAAATAAAAAAATTGTTGTAGTTCCAACTATGGGTTACCTACACAAAGGTCATTTGTCGTTAGTTGAAAAAGCTAAAAATTATGCTGAAATAATAATTGTAACACTATTTGTAAACCCAACTCAATTTGCACCAAATGAAGATTATTCAAAGTATCCAAGAGATTTAAATAAAGATTCAGAACTATGTGAATTAGCAGGTGTTAATTATTTATTTATACCTGACGCTTTAGAAATGTATCCAATAGGCTTCTCAGCAAAAATAAATATTGGTAAAGTTACTGATGAATTTGAAGGAAAATATAGACCTAATCATTTTGAAGGAGTTGCAACAATAGTTTTAAAATTACTCAATTCTACCCTACCAGATTTCGCAATTTTTGGACAAAAAGACTTTCAACAATGCCTTGTAGTCAAAAAATTAATAAGCGATTTGAATTTTCCTATTGATATTATTATAGCACCTACAATGAGAGACTTTGATGGGCTTGCAATGAGTTCTAGAAATGTTTATTTAAGTGAAGATGAAAGAAATGAAGCGTCTATACTTTTTGTAAGTTTAGAAAAAGCTAGGAATGCTATTGAAAATGGTGAAAGAAAAAGAAAAATTATTAATGCAATAATGCATAAAACTTTAAGAACTATAAGTAACATTAGGATTGACTATGCTTCATCTGCATTAGCTGACTCTTTAGAAACTCCTGAAGAGTTTTTACCCGGAGAAAAAATTGTACTTCTATTGGCTGTTTATCTGGGTAGAACAAGGCTAATTGATAATACAACTTTACTTATACCTTCAATATTAAAAAGTAACCCTGCTTCCTTTGAAGAATTTAAAGGATAAAATATCAAAGTTTGAATTTAACTTTAATATAATAATCTAAAAGAAAAAACATAAACAATGATAATGCTATCACTGCATAAATTGGGTTCATATTTAAATTAATATAATCTAAATAGTTTATTTTTACAAATAACTTTGTACTTTCACTTTTATTAAAAAATGAGATAACAATAACCATAATTGGTATTAAACTAAAAGAATAAATTTGTTTTTTTGATAGTATTGGTTTAGATTGAGAATAAGATTTATAGTGTTTACTTTCTAATATTTTCAACATAATATTATTAGTTAAACTTGAATTAGGCTCAATTCTATCAACTTTTTGAACTATATCTTTTAATATGTCTTTATTATTTTCCATAAACAATTTCAAACTCATTTTTCATAATATTTTTTAAATTTTCTAAAAGTTTTTTCCTAATTCTAAATAACTTTACCTTTAAATTAGACGAACTAATACCTGTAATTATTGAGATTTCTTCTAAAGTATTTTCTTCAAAATAATAAAGGTTTATTATACCTGCTTCATCAGATTTCAGCATTTCAATAGCTTGATTTATTTGCTCTTTACTTTCTATTTTTTCTAACTCTACAAAATTACTATCTTCATATCCAATTTGAAAATAGGTTTCAGCAGATTCATCAGTTTCTAAAGATATAAATTGAGGCTTTTTCCCTCTAACTTTTGATATTGATGCATTATAAATAATTTTATAAAGCCAAGTAGATAATTTTGTCTGTTGATTAAACGCATTTAAATTATTAAATATACTTATAAAAGCATCTTGAGTAACTTCTTCTGTATCTTCAATATTTTTACAAATGCGATAAGCCAAATTATAAGCCATAGACTTATGCTTTTCAATAATATATCTAAATTGAAAAGTTTTACCTTGAAGCACTTGATTAATATAAAAGTTATCTTCTTTAAATCTCATAATAATTGTAACGCAATTAATCTATTTTGGTTACATAAAAAACTTAAATATATTTTGTAACCAATTAAAATTAATTGCGTTTCACTATTAAAATCATTTTATTATTTTATTTATGGAGTTTATTATGGAAGAAGTTTTAGTACCATTAATTGTTTTTTCGTGCATTTTTGGAATTTTTTATGTTTATGTTTCTGCAAGACATAAAGAAAGAATGATAATGTTAGAAAATGGCTTAGATTTAAGAAAGTTGCAATCTAAAAAAATTACATTAAGGTATTTTATGACCCTTGGTTTTCTTTCAATAGGTGCAGGAATTGGACTAATTGTTGGATTAACGATAAGCAATTTCTTTTATAATGTGTTTCATATTTATAAAACTTATAACTGTTACTCGGATACTTATGATTATTCATATTTAGCTATTTTACCTTCAATCTTAGTATTTTGTGGCATAAGTTTAATTTTAAGTTATCTATTTGATAAAAAACATACAAAAGAAGAAGAAAGTATAAATATACAGATTTCAGAATAAAAGATAAAATGGGTAGGTTTTATGACTTACCCATTTCTTCTAAAAAATGTGCAGATGCTTTTATTCCACCAAAGTAGTTTTCTATTGAAAAATTTTCATTAGGAGAGTGAATATTATCTGTTGATAAACCTAAGCCCATTAGTACTGCTGGAGCATTCAACTTACTTTGAAAAAGCTCTACAATAGGTATAGAACCTCCTTCTTTCATAAAGACTACATTAGTATTAAAAGCACTTTTTAGAGCATTTTTAGAAGCTATAATTGCTTTACTATCCAATGAAGTTTTAACTGGGTTTCCACCTTGCTCCCCTTTTATACTGATTTTCATAGTTGGTGGGGTTAATTTTATCAAGTAATCTTTAAAAAGCTCTAATACTTTTTTATAATCTTGGTTGGGAACAATTCTCATTGAAATTTTAGCTGAAGCTTGAGAAGGAATTATTGATTTATGACCTTTTTCAATATAACCACCATAAATACCATTAACATCTAAAGTTGGTCTGGCAGTTGCTCTTTCAATAGTTGAATAGCCAATTTCTCCATTTACTTCAGAAATTTTCAGATATTCTTTATAATCATTCAAACTGAAAAATAAATTTGAAGCACTTTCTCTTTCTGCATCAGTCAAATCTAAAACATCATCGTAAAAGTGAGGGATAGTTATTCTGCCATATTTATCATGCAATTGAGAAATCATCCAGCAAAGAGTATTTATCGGATTATCAATTGCTCCTCCATAAGTACCTGAATGTAAATCCCTATTTGGACCAGTTAATGTTATTTCAGCTACAGCTATTCCTCTTAATGAATAGCAAATTGAAGGTAGTGCTTTATTTACATTTCCACCATCATACCATTCTGTATCAGAAATCATAACAAAATCACAACTAATAATATCAGAATGTTTGTGAATAAATTCCTCAATTGCTTCTCCACCAGATTCTTCTTCACCCTCAATTATAAATTTCACATTTATAGGTAATGTTCCTTCAGTTTTCAAATATGCTTCAATAGCTTTTATATGAGTAAATACTTGACCTTTGTCATCTGCTGTACCACGTGCAAATAATTTCCCATCTTTAATTGTAGGTTCAAAAGGTGGCGACTCCCAAAGTTCAATAGGATCAACTGGCTGAACATCATAATGACCATAAAATAATACTGTTGGCTTACTATCTCCAGCATTTAACCAATCTGCATAAATTAGTGGGTTGCCGTAATTTGAAAACTGTTTAACATTTTCCAACCCAGATGATTTCATATTTTCAGCCAACCAATTTGCACATTTATTTATATCTTCTTTATATTCTGGATTTGTACTAATGCTCTTATATTTAAGAAAATCAATTAGTTGAGATAAATTCTTATCTTTATTATTTTCAATATATTCAATGATATTATTCATATTTTTAATTTGTGTTTTTAATTCTATGTAAAATTAGCTACAAACCTTGTTTCAAAATTAGTTAATAATTTCAACTTTTCAACATTTATTTATTTGGCATAAGAATTGGAAAGTTAATAATAAATAATCTAAAGATTTTTAATTATCTCAATCATTTTAAAAGGAGTTTAAAATGCAAGTAACAGAAATACGAAACTCAGGAGGAGCAGCTTACGACCCATTTCTAGTAGATATGTTGGGCTTAGGCAGCAATAAAGCAACTAAAAAAGTAGCTACTGAAACCTCAAATAAACCAGTTGATAAATCAGCTTGGCAAAAAGATATTCTCTTAAATGCACTTAATAAATTGGAGAATAATGTACAAGTGGATGATAAAAGTCCACTAAATTACAATACATCAGCACCATTAGGTACTTACGACGATGCAATTAAAGAATTAAGAAGCCTTGTTGATAACAATTTTGAAAGATTTGCCTCACAAGCTCAAGCTAATCTTACTCCAAAAGATATACTTCATTTATTTGAAGGCGAAAATACTTTTATAGCATAAGTTTAATATATGTTTTTAAGAACAAATTTTGAGGTTGTCTTAATTAGATAACCTCTTTTATTATATAGTTAACTTATTTAAAAATTCTTTCATTTTCTCAAAAGCTAAGCTGGAATTTATTTTATTTTCTGATATTTCTTTAGAATACTTATTAAAAATAAAAGAGAACTTTGGATTTTCTAAAAGTAAAGACTTCATTTCTTCAAATACATTATTTTGAAACCACACTACTTCTTGTTTTTTTCTATTTGTGCTTATGAAATTTACTTCTTCTGCTTTTTGATAAAATTCGAGAATATTGTCCCAAATTTCTTTCATTCCATTATTTTCTAAAGCT
>JAYTXK010000481.1:0-3278 GCA_043743005.1 Ignavibacteriota bacterium | reverse complement strand
GACTTTTCTGTTAACCCAACTATGAGTTTTGGTTTAGTTAATAGATTAAATTTTGTTATCGGTTTTAATTAAAAAAAACAAATAAAATTATCTTTATGCCGTTAAGCTATATATCTTAACGGCATTTTTTATTATTATGCAAAAAAAAATATTTATATTATTTATCTTATTTTATAGTTTTACTTTTAGTCAAATAAAACAATCAAAAGCTAATATAGATTATGCTTGTTTTCCTTTGAATAAAGATAGTATTAGTTTAGAGTTGTATATAGAAGTTTTAAGTAAAGATTTAAGTTATAATCCTCATGATTCAATACTTTACAAATCAAGGCTAAATATTGATATTACTATCACCAAATTATCTGATTCTGCAATCTCAAAAGTAAATTGGGATTATGATACATATAACAGAATTGAAGATTTGAAAAAGGAATTACAAGTAATTGTTATAAAAAAGTTTGAATTAATATCTAATCAAGAATATACTATAAATGTTGAAATTAAAAATGAAAACAAAATATTAAAATATTCTACTTTTAATGTTAAAAAACATATAGATGAAAATGCTAAAATCTATTTAAGTGATATTGAATTTGCATATTATATTTCTGAAAATATAAATAACTTAAAATTTGGAAAAAATTATCAAAAAAATAATTTAGAAATTATTCCAAATTCAACTTCAGAATATTATGGTAATGATGAAGACATTAAATGTTATATTGAAATACGAAAAATGGATTCAATTAGTAATTTAAAAAAAATAAAATATGAAATATTAAATGGAGCAAATAAAACTATTGCAGAATTTGAATATCCAATTATAAAATCAAATTTAGATAAAATAATAGAATATAGAACTTTGCCTTTATTTGATATGACAACTGGTATTTATACTTTAAAGGCAGTAGTTTTTACTGAAAATATGTTAGATAGCACATATATTTCAAAGAAATTTTATTATTTAAACCCAAATACTATTCCAAAATTAGTTACTAATTTTAAGGAAAGTCAAGCATTTGAAGAAAGTTTGTTTACTTCATTATCTGCAGATAAAATTGATTTGGAATTTGCTAAAACAAAACCAATATTATCAGAATTTGAAATTGATGAATTTCAAAGACTTTCCACTTTAAAAGCTAAACAAAGAGCAATGTTTAAATTCTGGAAGTATAGGGATAATGACTCAACTTCTGAAAAAAATGAAATGTATATTGAATATCACCAAAAATTAGATTATATCGATAAAACTTTTGCTTATGGAAGAAAAGATGGTGCATATAAGACAGATAGAGGTAAAGTAATATTGAAATATGGAATGCCAACTCAAAGAAATAGATTTAGTTCTACATCTGATAAAGTAGCTTGTGAAGAATGGTTTTTTGATATAATAGGTGGAGGATTGTATTTTTATTTTGTTGATAGATCTGGAAATGATGATTTTACTTTAGTTCATTCGAACGCAAAAAATGAACCAAAAGATTTAAATTGGGTACAAAATTACAATCCAAATATTGATACAGACAATTCAAGTAGATTTAAAGACCAAAATGATTACCAAAAATAATGAAAGAGAATTTTAAACCATATATAATCTATTTGATTTTAAGAGGCTTTGCTTTTATTTCATATTTACTTGGGACTAAATTAAGTATTCAGTTCGGTAAATTGGTTGGCAATGTATTTAGATTTGTAAGTAAAAAGCGATTTGATATTACAATTGAAAATCTTACTTATGCTTTTCCTAATTTAAATAAAAATGAAATTAATAATATTGGAATAAAATCATATCACAATCTAGGTATAACATTTGTTGAATTTGTTCAAATGAAAAATTGGGATTTGGATTTCATTTATAAAAAAATATCATTTGAAAACTTGGATTTAGTAGATAAAGCAATTGAAAAAGGTAAGGGGGTAATAATATTATCTGGACACTATGGGAATTGGGAACTCTTAGCCTTTTCTGCTGGAATATATTTTAAAAATGAAGTAAATTTAATAGCTTTAGATCAATCTAATAAATATATAAATAAATACTTAAATGAAATTAGAACAAGCAAAGGAAATAAAGTTATTTCAATGGATAAAGCAGCACGTAGAATTGTTAGCTTATTGTCGAAAGGTCAAATGATTGCCTTATTAGTTGACCAAAGTGCAACAGAAGATAAAGATATTTATATAGACTTCTTTGGAAGGTCTGCTTCTACTTATGAAGCTCCAGCTTCATTAGCTCTAAAATTCAATTCTACTTTATTAATGGCGTTACCTGTTAGAAATGAAAAATATAACTATAAGGTTAAAATGATTGAAATTGAACATTCAGACTTAGAAAACAATAAAGAAGGGATATATGAATTAAGTAAAAGACATTTAAAAATATTAGAAAATCAAATACAAGAAAGACCAGACTTATGGAGCTGGCAACATAGACGATGGAAACATACTCAAGTAAGTACAAATGACTAAAAAAAGTATATTTGATTTTGATAATTTTTTAATTATCAATACTGCTTTTATTGGCGATGTTGCATTATCAATTTACTTAGCTAATGAAATTAAACTAATACATCCAAATTCAATAATTAATTTTTTGACTACACCTATTGCTTCTGAATTATTAAAACCAATTAATTCAATTGACTCTATTATAATATATAATAAAAAAGATGAAGGAAAAAGTTTTACTTCAATAAAACACAAAGCTAATATCCTATCTAATTTAGGCATTAATTGTGTTATAAATCCTCACCAATCGTTTAGAACTTCTTTATTGACATATTACATTAAATCAGATTATAAAATCGGCTACAAGTCTGCATCAATGTCTTTTGTTTATGATTGCAAAGTTGAATATTTATTATATAAGCATTCAATTTATAGGAATTTAGAATTATTAAAAGCTTTTAGTGAGTTTGGAGACAATTCAAATTACAACAAACTATTATTTGATTTTCAAAGTGATGAATTTGAATATATTGATAATTTATTTTTGCAAAATAATTTTAATAATCAAGATAAAATTATAGCAATAGCTCCATCATCTGTTTGGAAAGCAAAAGAATGGCTTGAAAGTAATTTTATTGAATTGATTAATTTAATTCAAAAAAATAATTACAAAGTAATATTAATTGGTAGTGAAAATGATAAAACAAAATGTGAGAACATTGCAAATAAAAGTAACTCAATTAGTTTTGCTGGTAAATTAAAATTAGATTTGACACTAATTTTATTAAGCAAAGTTAAGCTATTAATTTCTAATGATAGCTCACCTGTTC
>JAYTXK010000480.1:0-2702 GCA_043743005.1 Ignavibacteriota bacterium | reverse complement strand
TTTTGCTTGGAGTTTGGGTCTTATGCCAGATTGATCAGGATAAATATCTTCTTTATTTATACCTATTACATATTGGCTTATTGAATCATAAAACTTATCTCTTAAGTTTGAGTCAACATTATAATTCTGTATTTTATTTTCTAAATATTCGACATCAGGACCAAATTTAATTTCTCCTTCCAAATCTAAAGTAATATGTACACCCAATCCTGAAATGTTTTTTGGAGGCACAGGGTATATTAAGTGATTTGCAAGATTTTTCTTTCCAGATTTTAGTTTGAAATAATTGCCTTTTGCAAAATGCAATTTGTACTTTTCTTTTTCAATTTCTATTCCAGCAATTTCAGCGATTTTATCAGAATAAAGTCCAGCAGAATTAATTACTTTCTCGCTTGTGATTTCAAAAGTATCGTTACCAGAAGAAATTTCTAATTTATATCCATTCTGTACTTTAATTATGTTTATTAAATTATGATTAAATGCAAAACTAACTCCATTTGCTTCAGCAACATTTTTATAGCTTTCCATTAGTTTATGTGAGTTTATTATTCCAGTATCAGGTGACCACAGAACTGAATTAGCCTTTATGTTTGGCTCTAATATATTAAATTCACGAATAGGAAAATTTGTTACATTTGTAGAACCATTTTGGTGTGCTTTAAATCTAATATTTTCCAGCTCTTCTTGCTCTTCTTTATTAACTGCTACTATAAATTTACCAATTTTATTATAAGGTACTTTATATTCATCACACCATTTGTAAAGTGATTTATTTCCAACTACACAAAGTTTGGCTTTGAGTGAATTGTGAGGGTAGTAAATTCCAGCATGAATTACTTCACTATTTCTGGAGCTTGTTTCTTCTCCAAAATGAGAGTGCTTTTCAATTAGCAGAATATTTGAACTTGACTTAGAAAGTTCCATTGCACAAGCTAATCCAATTACCCCAGCACCAATTATAACATATTCAAAATCTATTTCTTCCATATTTTAGCACTTTTATAATTTTAATCCTTTGCTATTTTTCAAATTAAAGGTAATTTTGGACTTATTCAAGAATTTAATACGAAAAGAAATATGGAATACAATAAAAATACTAATATTGGAGTGCTTGGTGCAGGCACAATGGGTAGTGGAATTGCACAAGTAGCATCTACTTATGGTCATCATGTTACAATTTGTGATACGAGCGACCATGCTTTAGAAATATGCAGAAATAACCTTCGCAAAACTTTAGATAAATTAGTTGAAAAAGGAAAACTTACTCAACTTAAAGCAGATGATATTTTATTTAATATTATTTTTTCAACTGACTTGGGTAGTTTAAAAAACTGTGGGTTAATAATTGAAGCAATAGTTGAAAATTTAGAAGTTAAAAAAACTGTTTTTGCTAAAATCGAAGAAGTAATTTCTAAAAGTACAGTCTTGGCAAGTAATACTTCGTCTATTTCAATTGCATCTATTGCTGGTGGTTTGAATTATCCTGAAAGATTTTTAGGATTGCATTTTTTTAATCCAGCACCATTAATGCCACTTGTAGAAGTAACACCATCATTTATTACTGATGAAACTATAACTTTGAAAATAAAACAATTAATTAATGAATGGGGTAAAATCACTGTATTAGCAAAAGATACTCCGGGATTTATAGTAAATAGAATTGCCAGACCATTCTATTCAGAATCATTAAGAATTTACGAAGAGAACATTGCTGATATTGCTACAATAGACTGGGCTTTGAAGGAATATGGACATTTCAGAATGGGACCATTTGAATTGATGGATTTTATTGGGCACGATGTAAACTATATAGTTACTGAAACTGTTTTTACACAGTTTTATTTCGATCCAAGATTTGCTCCTGCTATTTCACAAAAAAGACTTTTGGAAGCTGGTCAATTAGGACGAAAAACAAAACGTGGTTTTTATGATTATCGTGATGGTGCAATCCAACCAGAGCCAAATAAAGACGAGACTTTAGCAAAATATATAGTTGATAGAGTACTTTGTATGTTAATTAACTTAGCTTACGATTCACTTTATCTTCAAGTTGCAACTAAAGAAGATATTGAAATTGCAATGACAAAAGGTGTGAATTATCCAAAAGGGCTTTTTGCTTGGGCTGAAGAAATTGGACTTAAAAATGTATTAAATACTTTAGAAAAATTACACAATGATTATGGTGAAGTTCGCTACAGACCTTGTATTGCATTGAAAAAAGCTGCAAATGGATAATAAATGGTGTTAGTTTAATTTGGTCAATTATTTTTCAAAATCAACAGAGTTCAATCAAATAGGATTATTATGAAAAAGTTATTATTATTTTTGTTTTTAACTTCATTCTTTAATTTACATTCTGAAACCTACAAAGAATTGATGCCTATTCCAAAATCATATTATGAAAAGGAAGGTGCTTTCTTACTTCAAGGTAATATTCAGATAGCTTTTGCATCAAAAGCAAATCAAACAATTGGGGAAAGAAAAGCGATTGATTTACTTAAAAAAAGTATTTTGAAATACTCAAATGCAAAATTTAATGAAGTAGAATTTAAAGATATAGTTAAAGATATTCCAATTATTTATATTGGAATAAAAAGTCAAAGTACTTATTTAGATGATTATATTTATAAATTCAAGCCCTCAACTTATTATTCACTTAAAGACAAAGAAGGATATTTTTTAGATGTAGATAACAGCGAAAT
>JAYTXK010000479.1:0-11269 GCA_043743005.1 Ignavibacteriota bacterium | reverse complement strand
ATTTTAATGAATCTGTTAAATAAGATACGAAAATCTATTTTAATTCGTCTGAAATGTAACATAAAATTAATCAATAGAATACAAAAATTATGCGAATAGTAAAAGCTCCTCGTGGCAATAAACTAACTTGTAAAAACTGGCAAATAGAAGCCGCTTATAGAATGATTCAAAATAATCTCGACCCTGATAATGCAGAACGACCAAATGAACTAATAGTATATGGTGGGCTTGGTAAAGCAGCAAGGAATTGGGAATCTTTTGATAAAATTCTTGATTGCTTAGTGAATTTAGAGCCAAATGAAACACTATTAGTTCAATCAGGAAAGCCTGTTGGAGTTGTACCAACTTATGCTGAAGCACCAAGAGTAATTATTGCAAATTCAAATCTCGTTCCAAACTGGGCAAATTGGGATGAATTTCGCAGGCTCGATGCTTTAGGACTAATGATGTATGGGCAAATGACTGCTGGAAGTTGGATTTATATTGGAACTCAAGGGATTTTGCAAGGCACTTATGAAACATTTGTAGAATGTGCAAGACAGCACTTTGGTGGTGATTTGAAAGGTAGGTTTTTGCTGACAGGTGGTATGGGAGGAATGGGTGGAGCTCAACCATTGGCAGCTACTTTTGCTGGTGCCACTTCTATAACAGTAGAAATTGACCCCTCTCGTATTGAAAAAAGAATTAAAGATGGATATTGTGATGCTATTTGCTTTACTATTGATGAAGCCATAAAATTAATGCTCGAAAAGAAAGAAAGTCAAACTCCTTATGCAATTGGATTGGTTGGTAATACAGCCGAAGTTCTTCCTGAGCTGCTAAAGCGTGGTATTATCCCTGATATTGTAACTGATCAAACCTCAGCACACGACCCACATAATGGTTATTATCCTGCTGGATATTCTATGGAAGAAGCTGATAAATTACGCACAGAAAATATTGAAAAATATCTTGAAGAAGTATATAAATCAATGGCTACACACGTAAGGGCAATGATTGAATTTAAAGAGCGTGGAGCTGTGGTATTTGATTATGGTAATAATCTTAGAGGCTTTGCTAATAAATTTGGTGGGGTAGAAAATGCTTTTGCTTATAATGGATTTGTTCCTGACTATATCCGTCCATTATTTTGTGATGGCAAAGGTCCATTTAGATGGGTGGCTCTTTCTGGCGACCCAGAAGATATTAAGAAAACTGATGATGCAATTTTAGAACTTTTCCCAAATGATGTTAATCTTCATAGATGGATAAGTCAAGCTCAATCTCGCTTGAAGTGGCAAGGCTTACCAGCACGTATTTGTTGGTTGGGTTATGGTGAGCGACGAAAAGCAGGTTTGAAATTTAACGAAATGGTAAGAGATGGAGTTTTATCTGCACCTATTGTAATTGGCAGAGATCATTTGGATTGTGGTTCTGTTGCCTCACCTTATAGAGAAACAGAAGGTATGCTTGATGGCACTGATGCAGTTTCTGATTGGGTAATGCTTAACTTTGCTCTTAATGCAATTGGAGGTGCTACTTGGGTATCACTGCACCATGGGGGTGGTGTAGGAATGGGTTATTCACAACATGCTGGAATGGTAGTAGTAGCCGATGGTACAAACGAGGCTGCAAGTAGAATTTCAAGAGTTTTAACCTACGACCCATTAATGGGAATTGTTCGCCATGCAGACGCAGGCTATGATAGAGCAAAAGAAAATGCAATTAAATTTGGAATAAATGTTCCAATGATGAAGTAATCAAAATAATAATATAAAATATGGATAACCAAGTTCTTTTAATAATTATACTTTTCATTGTTGGCTCAATAGGTGGCTTTCTAGGTGGCTTGCTGGGAGTTGGTGGTGCTTTGCTATTTGTTCCTGTATTAACTTACTATTTTAAAAATGTAATGGGATTGGAAGGAGAAATAGTAGTACGTTCTGTACTTGCCAACTCAATGTTTTGTGTACTATTTACTGGTTTGATAGCAAGCTATACTCAATTTAAAAACAAAAACTTTTTTTTAAAACCTGTTTTATTAACTGCATTACCAGGCTTAGCAAGCACTATGACCTTGACTTACATTATTAATCACACAACATTTTATTCAAAAGAAAGGTTTGCATCATTTTTTATTCTAATTCTTATATTTATGATATTTAGAATGTTTCAAAAGATTGATGAAAGCAATACTAAATCTACTTCAGAAATTAAAGAAATTAATTTTGTAATTGTTGGATTTGTAACTGGAATGATTACTTCATTATCTGGTTTGGGAGGTGGTCTGATTATGATTCCATTTTTTAGTAAATACCTAAAATTAGACTTGAAACAAGCTATATCAATTTCAACTGGAGTAATTCCTTTTTTCGCTTTGCCCAATGTTTTGATATATCTTTTTCAAGATTTGGATTATAATCATAGCTTTCATATTGGTTATTTTTTTCCTTATGTTGCAATCCCAATGACAATAGGAATAATATTAATGACTCGTTTTGGTATTAAAACAGCCAAAAATATGAGTCAAAACAAAATAAGATTAGTATTTTTAACAGTTATTATTCTTGCTACTTTGAAAATGTTATTAGAGATAATTTGAATTAGTTAAAATTATATTTATTAATTATTAGTCAAAAAAAAAGCTACCCATATATAAGTAGCTTTTTTATTAATAATCTAATCATTGGTTTGTTACAAGTACGTCTGGCTCAGCAGTTTCTAAGTCATCAATTACTTGTTCGTATTTCTTTTTAGTAATTTTAGCTTTAATATTTTCAAAAGTCATATAGACAGATGGCACTAAAACTAAAGTTAGAACTAAAGAGCTTGAAAGTCCACCAATTAAAACCCAAGCTAGACCGGTCTTCCATTCAGCACCAGAAGCAGTTGAAAATGCAATTGGCATCATACCAAAAACCATAGAAATTGTAGTCATAATAATAGGTCTTAGTCTTGTTTGTCCAGCTTCCATCAGTGCATCAAATACTGATAAATGTTGCTCTCTTCTCATTTGATTTGTTCTATCTACAATTAATATTGCATTTTTAGCAACCAAACCTATAAGCATAATTATACCAATTATAGAAAATATATTTAATGTTTTCATAGTGAGAGCAAGGGCAAGTAAAGCTCCTACCATAGCTACTGGAATTGAAAACAATACTATAAATGGATATAGGTATGAATCATAAAGAGCAACCATAATCAAATACATAAATAATATACCAGCTAATATTGCTATTGCCAATGAAGAATTTGATTCATCTTGGTTCTTCTTATTTCCTAAGTATTTCATTGTTGTAGTACTTGGAATAACCAAGTTATTAACTTTATTAGAATGTGTTGAGTCTTTTAGTTTTTTATCAAGTTCATTTACAATATCTCCATCTGGTCTTCCCATATTTTGAGCAAATACATTAATAGCAGTATTCCTATTTTCTCTTTGAAGTTTAGTTGGTCCAGTAGTTCTGAAAACAGTAGCAAACTGTTGCAATTCAATTAATTGCCCTTTAGGATTAATGAAAGTAATGTTTTCTAATTTGTCTGTTTTCGCTCTATCAAATTCATCAAGTTGAACTCTCATATTGTATTCAGTTGTTCCGTCTCTAAATTTAGAATCATCATCACCTGCTAATGAAACTTTAAGAGTATTACCTACATCTGCAACATTCAACCCATAAGCAGCTAACTTTTGTCTATCTATATATAATCTTGTTTCAGGTTTCCCTTCTTCAGCAGAAAGTTTGACATCGGTAGCACCTTTAATAGTTTTCAAACTATCCATCACCTGACAAGCACCTTTTAACACATCTTCATAAATAGGACCACTTACAACAATTTGAATTGGAGTTTGGTTAGCAGCTCCAAAAATACCGATAGGACTAACTTTTACTTTCATTCCAGGAATTTTAATAGCTTGTGCTTTAATTAAAAGAGAAACATCATCAGTTGACATTTTTCTATCACTTTTAGGAACTAAAGCAACGTTAATTTCAGAAGTGTTATTTGCATAAACCCCAATGAATCCTTCGGAAGAGGCACCTACTGTTGAAAACATTGATTTTACTTCTGGAATAGTTTGTATCATTCTTTCAACTTCTAAAGTACGTTGATTTGTTACTTCAAATGATGCTCCTGGCTCTAATTCTAATTGAACAGCAAATTCGCCTCTATCAGATTGAGTGATAAACTCACCACCAATGAAGCCTTTTGCAATTAACATTATTGAAAACACAAATACAACAAAAGTTCCAACAAACACAACCCATCTATGATTCAAGCTCCAGTTTAAAACTCCTTTATACTGCTTTGCTACCCAATCATGTAACATTTCGAAATAAAATATTATAAATCCCCAAGGATTGTTTTTATTTATATGGTCAATTTTTGCTAACCTTGATGCAAGTGCTGGAGTAAGAGTAAAAGACACTAATAAACTTACAAGAGTAGAACTAACTACAACAAGAGAAAATTCTCTTAATATATTACCAACAATACCAGACACTAAAGCTAAAGGTAGAAAAACAACCACATCTACTAAAGTAATTGATAATGCTGCAAATCCAATTTCGTTTCTTCCAGTTAGAGCAGCTACCATTCTATTTTCTTTAAATACTTCCATTCTTCGATAAATATTCTCTAAAACTACAATAGAGTCATCGACAAGAATACCAATTACTAATGATAATCCGAGCAGAGTCATTAGATTGAAAGTAAGATTGAAAGCATACATCAAACCAAATGTTGTAATAATAGATACTGGTATTGAAATCATTACTATAAAAGCATTTCTTAAACTATGTAAGAATAGTAACATAATCAAAGCTACAATTATTATAGCTAACATCAAATCATGTTTTACAGCATCAGAAGCATCTAAAGTAAATAAAGAAGAGTCTTGAGAGATAAAGAATTCTATACCTTTTGAAGCCTCATCTTTTTCGATTTTTTTAATTTCTTCTCTTAATTTATGAGCAACATCAACTGAATTAGCATCTGATTGCTTTAAAATTAACAACCCAACTGAATTTTGTAAATTAACTCTATTAATACTTACTTGCTCTTTTACTCCATCTTCAATATGAGCAACTTCGCCTAATCTTACTTCACCACCAGCTTTGGAGCGACCTAAAACAATACCTCTAATTTCCTCAATTGATTTGAATTTTCCAGCTAACCTAACTACAAATTGACCATCAATATCTTTAATATTTCCAGTTGGAAAATCAAGATTAGAAGATTTTATAATTTGATTAACTTGATTTACAGATAATCCATTCGATTTAAGCATATCTAAATCTAAGTTGATTTTTATTTCTCTTTCTTCGCCACCAACTAAAGTAATTTGCCCCACACCATCGATTTTCGATAATCTTGGTTGGATTTGATCTTTAATATATTGAAAAAACACTTTTGGTTCTAATTTACTAGTTAAACCAATTCTTAATACAGGCACTTCATCAATTGCAATTTTAGAAAGAATAGGAGTTCTTGCATCTTTTGGAAGCTGAAGTGAAATTTCATTTACTTTTCTTTGAGCATCTTGCAATGCCAAATCAACTTTTGCACTTTGAAGAAATTCTACCATTACAAAAGATCTACCTTCTTGAGAAGTTGATCTTACAGACGAAATTTTATCTATACCAGAAACTGCGTCTTCTATTACCTTACTTACAGAAGTTTCTACTTCAGAAGGAGATGCACCTGGATAAACAGTAGTAATAGTGATAATTGGAGGACTCATTTTGGGTAACAACTCATATTTGAGTTGAGAATAAGCGAATATCCCTATTACAGCTAACACAGTGAAGAGTACTACAATAATTGTAGGTCTTTTTATTGATAATTCTGTTAATGTCATTTTATAATTACCTTCTTATAATCTTATTTATTAAGTATTGTAACTTGCAAACCATCTTTTAAGTTGTTTTGTCCATTTACAACAACTCTTTCACCTTCGTTTAAACCAGACACAACTTCTACTTGATTATTTAACTCATTTCCTAATACAACAGTTTTAATTTTTGCTATACCATTATTATCAATTACAAATACTTTAGCATCTTTCGAACTACCAAGTAACGCTTGGCGAGGTAATATCAATCCTTCATGCTCAGATATTGAAGTGAAAGTTACTCTTGCAAACATACCAGCTTTTAATTGATTTTTCCCTTTATTTAAGACAATTATTTCAATAGGAAAAGTATGAGTTTCATCGCCTTTTGCTGAAATATAATCTACTTTACCTTTAAATACTACTCCCGGCAATGCTTCGGTAGTAATATCAACAGTTGAACCATTTTTTAACTTAAATACACTTCCTTCAGGTACATTTAATTTTACTTTCAAAATTGATATATCAATGATATTTGCAACAATAGATTTATTATCCACAGTTGACCCAACATCAACATTTCTTGCAACAACAACACCTGAAATTGGGCTTGTTATTTTTGTGTCATTTAATTGTCTTTTTGCAACTACTAAATTTGATTCAGCTGATTTGAAAGCTAACCTTATTGCATCAACTTGAGATTCTGTCATAGATTTTTGAGTAAAAAGTGCTTCTGCTCTATCTAAATCTTTTTTTGTTTTATCAAAATTTGCTTCTGCCAATTTTAAATTAGCTTCTTTTATTTCATCATCAACTTTAGCAATAATAGCTCCTTTTGCAATAGAAGCACCTACTTTTGTATTAACTGTAACTACTCTTCCAAATGTTTCTGATAGCACTGCTACATCATTATTTGGAATTACATTTCCTACAATTGATAAACTTTCTTGAAGTTTTTGCTTTACAACAGAAACAATATTAACTGGATACTCCATTTTAATATCAGACTTTTTAGTAGCTGCTTCCATTGTAGCTTTATTATTATTTAGCTTAATTGCTAAAGCAATTCCTAACAATACTATTACTACTATAATAATTATTTTTTTTAACATTTTAATATACCTAAGTTATTTATTATTATTTATTTTTCTTTTTAAATTTTTGAAAATTCTATAAATCACCAACTGATTTATCTAATTTAGCTAAAGCAATTTCGAAATCAATTTGTGTTTGTAATAGATTTATTTTAGCTTGCAAAACCAAAAGTTCGGCATCAATCAAATCAGAATTAAGAGCCATTCCATTTTTAAATTTTTCATTTGTAACTCTATAATTTTCATCTGCTTGTTTTGTGCTTTCTTCAGAAACACTTATTTTCTTTTTAGCTAAATTTGCATTGAGATAGTTTTGAGTTATCTCAACCGAAATCATTTCTTTAACTTGGCTAAGTGCATCTTGAGTTTGAGTAATTTGAGCTTCTACCTGTGTAACTTGGTGATTTGTAGTTCCCCAATTCCATAAATCATAAGAAAATGAAACTCCAATATCCCAAGTAGCATCAAATTGGTCTTTGTTTGGAAATATTCTTTGATTAGGATTAGCATATAGCAAATTTCCAGTTAATGCTATTTGAGGTAGATAACCACCTTTTGTAGCTTCCAAACTTGCTTTTGTAGCTTGTAATCTATAATCAGTAGCTCCAATTTCAGGTCTTGATTTTTGAGCTTTTTCAATAAGTTCATTTAGCACAGAACTTCTATTATTAGTTGAAGTTGCTTCAGTTTCAGGTTCAATTTCAGTATTTAAAGGTAAATGCAAAATATTATTTAAGTTTACAGTTGATAGTAAAATCATATTTTGAGCATCCATTTGCCTTAAATTAGCTTCTGATAATTGAACTTGCATTTTCAGTATATCATTTTCTGTAGCCAAGCCTTGTGCTTTTAAATTTTGTAGCTCACTTAAATGAGTTTGTATCTGATTAATATTTTCATCAGTTAACTTTTTATATTTTATTGATTTTTGCAAATTCCAATAAACATTTTTAGTGTTAATAGTAACATCAAATTTATCTTTATCCATATCTAAGCTACTTGCTTTTGCTAATAATTCGGCAGCTTCTCTTGTACTAGAAATTTTATTTCCTGTATATAGAGGTTGATTAAGTGATAGTCTAACATTTGTATTATTTAACAAAACAGGAGCAAACGAAACAGAACTATATCCACCTTTGCCATCTGGCAAAGTAATTTTAAATTCATCTATTAGGCTTAACCTTGTATAAGCACCTTGAATTTTTAATGAAGGCAGCCCACTACTTGATACTTCATCTATTCTTGCGTTGGCAGCTTTTATTTTTGCCTGAGATGAATTGAGAGTCTTACTTGTTTCAATGCTTAATTTTACAGCTCTTTCCAAAGACAATTTAATTTTATCTTGAGACAAAGTACTTAAAACACTTGTTAGAAAAACAAAGGAAAATATGACTCGAAAACATTTGTACATTTTATAAATCCTTTAAATTATATATTCTTATTAATCAAATTGTTTGTATGAATTTCTTTTAATTCATCTTTCTTTTCAAAATACTCTTTTCTACCAAAATCTGTCATAACTCCTTCAAAAAATAGTTTTATTACAAAATCATACATTTGGGTAGGAGTATAGGTTTTATCAACGTATAATTCAGCCCTAAACATTGTATCCATTATATTACTATAAATTGCAACTAATACTTCAGAAGGAATATCGATTCTAAAATATTTGCTTTCAATACCTATTCTTATAAATTCTCCTACACTAACTTCCATATTTGCAGTTTTAAGTTTCTTATAACTTTTAAAAACTTCTGGTGCATTTCTTTCAATATCATGAAGGAAATTCATTGGTGTTTTAGTAATCATACCTGACACTATATATCCAATTTTTACCATTTTTTCAATGAAATTAATATCTTCTGTATATATTGGATCAATGCAATTTCTCATACATTTATTTCTATTACTAATAACTTCTATAAGCAGATCCTCTTTGCTACTAAAAAACTTATAAATTGTTTTTTTACTAATTGCTAAATGACTTGCAATTTCGTCCATAGTTACTTTACTGTAGCCATGTTGTAAAAATACTTCAGTAGCACCTTCTATTATTCTTACTTTTACTTTTTCTTCTTTTGATAATTCTATTTCGCTCATCTTAATTTGCCCAAAATGGAAACTTTGTAAACTTGTTTAGTTTTCTTATTTCAAAATTATAAAGAATAAATTTAGTATGCAAGAAAAATATTACTTTTGGAAACTAATTTTGTGTTTTAAGTTTATTGTTTTGATTTATACGAAGTAATTTTTATTAAGTTCCAATTTGTTTTTATTTATTTTATTTTTCTATATAATTACATATTCATATATTTTTAATAAAAGTGAAATAAAATTTTAAAGTTGTCCAAACGTTTAAATATTATGAAATCAAAAAACAAAAAACAAGATTTTCTTTTTAAAGTATTAAGTATTAAAGTATTAATTATCTTTTTTTTGATAATAAATACTTGTTTTTCAAACACCAAAAAAAATATTATCGAATCACAAGATTTACAAATTTTAGCCGATAAATACTTAAACTGTGGTTCAAATAAAGATGCGATTGAATATTATACAAAAGCAATTAAACTAAATCCCAAAAATCCAAACCTGTATTTGAATAGAGGAATTGCCTATGCCAATGATGGCAACTGCATTAAAGCACAAATTGATTTTGACTTTGCTTTGAAATTTAAATTTGATTCTAAATTTCTTGTATATTATAACAAAGCCTACTGTTATTCGATAGAAAACAACCCACAAATTGCAATATTATTATACTCAAAGTCAATAGCTGAAAATTCAAAATATGCAAATTCATATAATAATAGAGGAGTTGAATATGAAAAACTTTATAATTATTCAAATGCACTAATTGATTATCTAAATGCAATTCTGTATGATTCAAATAATTACACAGTTTATTATAATATAGCTAAGATAAAAAATTATTATAAAGAAAAAAAAGATGCATTGTTTTATTTAAATAAATCATTGGATTTAAAAAGTGATTATAAAGAAACTTTAATATTGAGGGCTGATTGTTATGTTTATTTGAATGAATTAGATAATGCAATTAAAGATTATAGTAAACTAATTGATTTGGATAAAACCAATTCTGAATATTTATTGAAAAGAGGGTATTGCTATGCAAAAGCAAATGTTTATGCAATGGCTTGTGCTGATTTTAAAAAAGCAAAAGAACTAAATAGTATAAAAGCAGACGAATTTATTAGAAATTTTTGTAAATAATTATTAATAAAGAAATTAATCGTTTGATATATTTGGTATAGTGAAATAAAATGTTGTACCTTGGTTTTCTTTACTATTTACCCAAATTTGCCCCTTGTGTTTCTCAACATATTCTTTGCATAATATCAAACCCAATCCAGTACTTGATTCTTCCTCAGTGCCTAATCTTGATGTATTTTCACCGATTGCAAAAAGATTGCTTAAAATATCATTTGGAATACCAATTCCATTATCATTTATGCATATTTCTGTAAATTTATTTTTTACTTTAGCATTTATTGTTATAACCCCATCATTTCTTGTAAACTTTATTGCATTGGATATTAAATTTCTTAAAATTCCATTTAACATATGTTTATCAGCTAATACTTCGATAATTTTGTCAACTTCATTAACTAAATTTATTTTTTTTAATGTTGATTTAGTATTAAAAATATCAATATTATTTTGAACAATGGATTTTAAATTGTTACTTGTTGGCTCAAAGAAAATATTACCTCTTTGCATCATTGCCCATTCTAATAAATTTTCAATTAATCCATAAAGATTTTCTGCAGAATATTTTAGAGCATCATTTAATTCTTTAAGTTCTGTCAATGTCAAAAAATTAAATCTTTCAGATAATAACTTAGTTAAGCCTAAAAATCCTGAAAAAGGACTTTTTAAGTCATGAGCAATTACAGAAAATAATTTATCCTTTTCTTTTAGATTTTCTTCTATTAATATATTTTTCTCTGAAAGTGAATTAAGTAACATTTTAATTTCATTTTCATTTTGTTTTCTTTCAGAAATATTTCTCAAAACTCCTTCATGAAAAATTACATTTTTATTTTCATCATAAATATAATGATCATGATCTTCTACCCATATTTTAGTTCCATCTTTCTTTTGTAATTGATATTCATACAAGTTTGAATCTTGAATTAAAAGATCTCTTTCATCTTTAGAAAAATACAATTCAGTTGGAATATTGATACTTAACATTTCTTCTTTACTCTCATATCCAAACATACTTACCATTGCTGGATTAATATCAATAAATTTACCATCTGGTGTACTTCGATAAATACCATCTTTGATTAAATTAAATAAACTATAATATTGAGCTTCCTTAATTTGTAGCTTT
>JAYTXK010000478.1:0-4847 GCA_043743005.1 Ignavibacteriota bacterium | reverse complement strand
CAGTTTTATTTAATTCCAAACTTTTTCTAATTATATCAATATAAATTAAAGTTTTACCACTACCTGTTACTCCAAATATCAAATGAATATTATGCTTTTTATGTGCAAAATCAAGCTTAATTAATTCTGATATTTCTTTCTGCTTATTATTTAGATTTATTAAAGATTCGTCTTTACTAAAAACTTTATCTACATTATTTTTAACCAAATCTTTTTCAATTTCGATTATTTCAAAGAAATTATCATTTGCCAATTTATTTATTAATGCTTTATTAAATGAATTACTTAGCGAGCTAAATTTTATAATGTCATTATTTTTATAAAATAAGTCTAAAAGTGATAATATTAAAGAATATTGTGCTTTTCGTTTCTTTTCTAATTGAGATATTTTTTCTTCAAATTCTTTGGAATTAATTTTATCTAAATCAAATTTAATAGCTTTTTCTTTTCTAATTTTGATAGTACTATCTGTTTCTTCCCAAAAGTCCAAAAGACCAGCAATTTTCATAGATTCTAATTGTGATATTGAAATTTTAATATTTAATTCTTTTTCAATTGTGCTTTTAGAAACTTCGTTTTCGTGTAAATTTAAATAACTAATGATTTGATATTGTTTTTTTGCTCTTTTTTCTAAATTTGAAAAATCAATATCATTGCTTACAGAGCCTTTAATTTTAATTTTCGACTTTACAGTCATACCTTGAGGTAAAAATGCTTTTAATGTTTCTCCAAGGCTTGAAAAATAATATTCTGAAATCCATTTTGCTAAGCTAAGTAATTCTTTAGTAAAAATAGGCTTTTCATCTATTATTTCAATTATTTCTTTCAAATCTGAAATATTATCGATTTCTCCAATACCAATTATAAATCCAGTAATTAGTTTATTATTAAAATCAACTAATACTCGCTTACCAATTTGAGAATTATAATCAATATCACTACTAAAATAGTATGAATAGGTGTTGTTTAAATTCAAAGGAATCGCTATTTCAAAAGTTTTTATCAATTTATAAAAATTATATTCTAAAAAAATCGTTTATTACAATCTAATTTAACATTACTTATGATTTCAAAATAATTATTAGTATCAACATTTTAAATTAATAACAAATATGAATAAAATAACAATAACGCTTGCTCTATTTTTTGCTTGCTTTTTTTCTGCATTTTCAAGTGATGACATTTCAAATTCAAGAAAAAATGCAATTACTGAAGCTATAAAAAAAGCTTCACCTGCAATTGTTGGAATAAACGTAACTGAAACAAAACAAGTAGTTTACCAAGATCCATTGTTTGATTTTATCGATCCTCAAATGCGTCAGTTTTTTCCTCAGTTTAATAGACAGCGAACTCAAAAATATGAAATCAAAGGATTAGGAACTGGATTTATTATTTCTAAAGATGGATATATTCTTACAAATCACCATGTGGCAGGAAATGCAAATAAAGTAGTAGTTACTACAACTGAAGGCAAAGAATATGATGCAAAAATAATTGGCTCTGACGCAATTTCTGATGTTGCTTTATTAAAAATAGATGCTGATAATCTACCTTTTATTAAATTAGGAAATTCTGATTATGTACTAATTGGCGAATGGGCAATTGCTTTTGGCAATCCATTTGGGCTTTTTGATGTAAATGCAAAGCCAACTGTTACTGTAGGTGTAATTTCAAATAGTGGAGTTAATTTCATTCATCAAGAAAGTAATGTGATTAGAGTTTATAGAAATATGCTACAAACTGATGCTGCAATTAGCTCTGGAAATTCTGGTGGACCATTATTAAATGCCGATGGGGAAGTAATTGGTATGAATACAGTTATCTTTTCTACTGCAAATTCAAATGCTGGCTCTGGAAGTATTGGTATTGGATATTCAATTCCTATAAATCGTGTAAAACAAACTTATGAAAAAATAAAAGAACATAAAGAAATCAAACGTGATTTTGATACTGGAATTGATATTAGGGAAATAGATGAACAAGTGGCGAAATATCTTGGTATTAAAAAAACTCGTGGTGTAGTTATTTTTGCAATCAATCGAAACTCCTCAGGGGATGAAGCTGGATTAGAACCCGGTGATATTATTTTGGAAGTTGATGGAGAGAAAATACTTCGCTCTGAGGATTTAATGGTAATAATCAAGGATGGCGAAACTGGACAAAAACTGAAATTTAAGATTTCAAGAGATGGTGATATTATTACAAAAACTGTTGAATTAAAAAACCTAAATAAAGGCGAAAGAAGTGGTAGAAGAAACTAATATAAGTCATTTATATACTGAAAACCTAATTAAAAAATACGGACAAAGAACAGTTGTAAATGGAGTATCACTTGATGTAAAGCAAGGTGAAATTGTTGGGCTGCTTGGTCCAAATGGTGCTGGCAAAACTACTTCTTTTTATATGATTGTTGGTATGGTATCCCCCTCAAAAGGAAAAGTATTGCTTGATGGAAAGGAAATTACAGGCAAAGCAATGTTTAAAAGAGCAAGGCTTGGCTTAAGCTATCTGCCTCAAGAGCCTTCTATCTTTAGGAAAATGTCTGTTGAAAATAATATTATGGCTATTCTACAACTTCAAAAATTAAAACGAAAAGAAAGAAAAGTCAAACTCGAAGAATTGCTTGAAGATTTTCATATTACTCATATTAGAAAAAGCAAAGGATATATGCTTTCTGGTGGCGAAAGAAGAAGATGTGAGATTGCTCGCACTCTTGCATCGAACCCTAAGTTTATCCTATTAGATGAACCATTTGCTGGAATTGATCCAATTGCTGTTGAGGATATTATGCAAATTATTTTCAAACTTCGCAATAGAGGAATTGGAATATTAATCACAGACCATAATATGCATGAAACATTATCTATCACTGATAAAGCCTATATTTTAATTGACGGACAAATTTACATTTCAGGCTCAGCAGAAGAAATTGCAAATAATGCAGAAGTTCGCAAAAGATATTTAGGTGAAACTTTTAAATTAGAAAGATATAGGGGTGAACTGTAATGAGAAATAAACTTGAAAAAGATTACTCAAATTCAAATCCAGATAAAGTTATAGCTACATATTTAAAAAATGAACAAGATAGATCTTTAAAAGAACTAAATTTATCAGATTTTTCTTTTTCTAAAAGTAAGAAAATATTAGAAAAATATAATGGATCTTTTTCACAAACTGTAATTGATGAAAGAAAATTAGAATTATGAAAATATTTTTAGATACATCTTCACTCTTCAAATTATACCATCAAGAAGAAAAAATTTAATCTTCAAAAATTGTCTTTTTTTGTTTACTAAAATATTCAATTATCTCTTCAGGCTTCAATCCATAAAGTTCTTTACTTATTCTGTTTCGTTGCTTTCTCATAAACTTCACTGCATCAAAGTTTTGAATCTCTTTGTCTTTATTTTTATTTGTCATAGTAAATATCTCTTGGTGAACGTATTTCTAATAAATGATAACCAAATTTTAAGTTTACTGAATTAAAGCCTCTAATTCTCTGAATATTGACTATATGCTTGAAATTCCAACTAATTAACAAATCAGCTTTATTAATTGTAGCTAAAGCTATATGTAGGCAATCTGCAAAACTAGACTTCCCAACAACTTTAGCTTTTAAATAACTATTAGCTAAAAGAGTAGCTTCTTCACTTACAGAAATATATTCAATGATTTCTTTTGGAAAACTATGTAATAGTTCCTTAACATAAATTGGAGCATCAAAAAGTTCATCTTCTGTAACTTTAGAAAATAAAATTTTATAATGTTTATTTAAAATTCTTTCAATAAATGGTTTTGTATATTTTTCAAATTCTTTATCAAAATAACCACCAATTACAGAGGTATCTATATAAATTCTTTCAATCATTGCAACATATTTAAAAATAATGAATACAAAGATAAGAATTTATTTTCAATTAAAATGTAATTTAAAAACTATTCAATCTACTTTATTTAAAAAGCCACTCTAGGCTTATAAAAAGCAATGTTAAGACTTGCACAGTATATATATTACTTTTCAAGTTAATTATGAATTCATTTATTCTATTCTTTTACAACAAATTTATATATTTTACCTTGCTTAGTTAAGGTATCTGTAACTAATACTAAAATTACATTAGTTTTTATCTTAGGTTTAAGATCAATTATCTTAACTGAATTATTTGATATTTCTCCAATATCAAGTAATCGGTAATTTAAATCAACTATTTGAAAACTCAAATTGGAATTTGATTCATTATTAAAATGAATAGAGTAATCATTATTCCATACTTTTAATGTAGGAAAATTATTATCACTTAGCTCTACATCCATTTTTAATTTATTCAAATCCCATAACATCAAAGTGCCATCAAATGAGCCAGTTACCATTTTGTTTGAATTGTTAAATAATCCATAAGTTGAAAATTGTAGAGATGGTAAGTTCTGAAATGAAGCATAATGAAAGAATCTAAGTTTATTTGTATCAATTTCTATATTTTTTTTAGAATTCAAATCAAATATCCTTAGATAAGTATCAATAGTTCTTTTGTCAAAAACTGATTTATCAGAATAAAACACTAAATTATTACTTTTGTCAATTCTTGCATTATTTATTTGACGTTCATTATCAGGGTCTTCCTCAGCTATTCTGGTTTCGTTATAAGTTAGATCAGATAAATAAAATTTAGAAAGTATTCCTTTAAAATCTTGATAAATGTATTTTTTATCTATACTTGTTTTTATATTATAGTTATTAGAATCTATTGGAAAGATTTTCATATCAGACATATCAAGATTTGTATTGATGAGACTGCTATATTTAGTATCCCATTTAATATAAGATTTTTTGTAATTTGTAGTATCAA
>JAYTXK010000477.1:0-2499 GCA_043743005.1 Ignavibacteriota bacterium | reverse complement strand
CTATTTATTTCATATCTTGCTGAAAGGATTTCACATAAAGAAGCAAATGATAGAAGAACTTTTGGATATAAAAGAATTGAAATATTATCAGCATTATTTAATTCATTTATATTAATTGCTGTTTGTATTTTTCTTTTTTATGAAGCAATTAAAAGATTTATAAATCCTGAACTCGTACAAGGAAAGTTGGTTATTATAGTAGCAACAATAGGTTTTGTAGCAAACTTATTATCAGTTTTGATTTTGAAAAATGATAAAAATGATAGTTTGAATATCAGATCTGCTATAATGCATCTAATGACAGATACTTTTACATCTTTGGGGGTAATAGTTGGTGGAGTGTTAATTTCATATTACAAAATTTTATGGATTGATCCATTGATTACTGTATTAATTGGTATATATGTACTTAAAGAATCTTCTTCAATTTTAGTTGAAATAGTGAATATTTTGATGCAATCAGTGCCAAAAGGATTAGATATTAATTTAATCAAAGATGAAATTAATGCTTTTGTTGAAGTAAAAAACATTCACCATATTCATGTTTGGAGTTTAGATGATAGAAGCGTTCATTTTGAATGTCATATTGATGTACAAAATGATTTGAAAATAAGTGAAATTGATTTGATTAGAGATAAAATTGAAAAACATTTAATTGAAAAATTCAATATTCAGCACACAACTATTCAAGCTGAATACAAATGTAATTATAATATAAATGATAATTGTTAAAATTTATTTGTTAAAACTTTCATTTACAATCATAAACCATTACTAAGTTTGAAAAAATAAATTAAGAGTAAATTTTAGATATAATCTTATTTGTGCACCCAGAGGGATTCGAACCCCCAATCTTCAGAGCCGAAATCTGAAACGTTATCCAGTTACGCTATGGATGCGAATATGCAAATTAACTATCCATTTATTATAATTCAAGTGAAAATTATTCATTCTGCTACTTATTTATATTATATCAGTAAAAAATCTTATCTTACTTACTTTAAAAGTAACAAAATCGAAATACAAATTAATGACTATATTTTCTGTTAGTAATTTATCTAAATCTTATCATGATACACCTTTATTTCAAAATCTTTCTTTTGGAATGGAACAAGGTGAAAAAATTGGACTAATTGGCAAAAATGGAGCTGGTAAATCTACTTTGTTAAAAATTATTTATGGCTTGGTATCTCCAGATAGTGGCTCTGCAACTATTAATAATAGCATAAAAGTAGAATATCTTACCCAAAGCATTGAGTTTGAAATTGAAGATACAGCTTTGGATTATGTAATAAATGGGAAGCCAGAAATTTATTCATATTTTAAAGAATACCATGAATTATTACATAATAATTCAGAAAATACAAATAAAATTATTGAGCTTTCTCATAAAATTGATGAATTAGATGGTTGGTCAATCGAAGCTGAGGCTAAAAAACTTTTGCAAAAAGTTGGTATAAAAGAATTTGATAAATCATTACATTCTGCATCTGGAGGAGAAAAGAAAAGAATTGCTATTGCTAAAATATTAATTTCCAAGCCAGATTTACTAATTCTTGATGAACCTACTAACCATCTTGATGCAGATACTGTTCAGTGGCTGCAAGATGAGCTAAGCCAAACTAATTTATCAATTATTTTTGTAACACATGATAGATATTTTCTTGATGCTTTGGCTACTAGAATAATTGAAATTGACTTAGAAAAACTATTTTCATACCCGGGTAATTACGAAAATTATCTAATGCAAAAAGAAGTTTTTTTAGCAACAGAGAAATCAACTAATAATCATCTTCAAAATAAGCTTAGACAAGAACAGGAATGGCTTGCAAGAGGAGCAAGAGCAAGAAGAACAAAACAAAAAAGTAGAATAGATTGGGCTGATAAATTAAAAGAAGATGCAAGATTTGTAGAGCTTAAAAAGATTAAAATAGAAGTTGGGAATATATTTTTAGGTGGAAAAATCATTGAAGCTCATAATATTAGTTATTCAATTAATAATAGAAAATTAATTGATAACTTTAGTTATAATGCACAAGCTGGAGATAGAATTGGGATATTGGGAGCAAATGGAGCAGGCAAATCTACTTTATTAAAACTATTTTGCGAAAGGTTAAAACCAAATTATGGCTCTTGCAAATTAGGTACTTCAGTCAAGATTGGATATTACGAACAAGAAAATGAAAGCTTAGATGAAAGTAAAACTGTGATTGGTTCACTTCAGGAAATTGCCGAATATATTAATGTCGGTATTGGAAAGGAAAGGAAAATTACTTGTAAGGAACTTTTAGATAGGTTTCTATTCACAAGGTCAAGGCAAAATTCTTATGTATTTACTCTTTCAGGTGGTGAGAAGAAACGATTAGCTTTACTAAGGCTACTTATGATGAATCCAAATGTATTGCTTTTAGATGAACCTACAAATGATTTTGATATTGAAACATTAAATGTTTTTGAAGATTATTTAGAAAATTTCTATGGTGTTTTAATCACTGTTTC
>JAYTXK010000476.1:0-9167 GCA_043743005.1 Ignavibacteriota bacterium | reverse complement strand
TTTAAGCCAATTGATACACTTAGATTAGATAATATCTATAATACTCTTTTACTTTCTCCAATTGTCTTACCTGATAATAAACTTGCAATAGCTTCAAGCGTAGGGAAAGTATTTATTGTTGACGCTTCACAAAATAATGATTTAAATCAGTATGCAAAATATGAAACTGTTCAAATACCAAAAGATGTTGACCAATCAATAAATAAAATACTTCTTTATAAGAACAATAGTATATATTGCGATACATATGGAGATCTTGTTATACTCAATTTAGTAAGTAAGTCGGTACAATTTAGGTGTAAGTTCCATTATGATTTAGCAACGTTTAATAGAAATCAAACCCTTTTATTAGCCACTGGAGTTTCTTTATTTGATTTGAATATACTCACAGGTGTTGAATTATATGAAAATTCAAATGAAATTCAGTTATTTCCTAACCCAACGAATGGTTTTGTAACTATAAGTAATACTTGCAACTTACCACAATTGCAATATTCCATTACAAATATAAGCGGTCAAATAGTGTCAAATAACATAGCACAGAATATTAATAATCAGATACAAGTTAATTTTTCTTCATACCCTCAAGGTGCATATTTCTTGCAATTAAAATGTAATGGAAATATCTCATCTTATAAAGTTATCAAGGAATAAGTTATGAAAAAAATTATTTTTATTCTTTTTATAGTATTTAATATTAGCTTATACAGTCAAAATACAAACCCCAAACAACATAAGTTTTATATATATCCAAATTTTAGTTCCACTACTAAAGATTCGGTTTATATAAGTGCCGATTCAAGCAGATTCAAAATGAATGACGAATTTCGCTTCAACTGGCATTGGTCAACTACTCCTATAAATTCTCAAAAAATGGGTTTTAATACTGGGCATAGCAAAAGTTATTATGGATTAATGTCGCCAAATAGATTTAAAGATAGTGTCAGAATAATTATGCTTGATGAATTAATCAGTACACAAGCAAACTTTTATAATCAATCACTAACTCTAAAGCCAACTTTATTAATTGATACGAGCTTGACTAATAGTACAGTTCAAAGTAGAGAGAAACAAGGCAGAAAATACATATACGGATTTGGTCAAATCAAGGGCGAAACAATCACTAATGATACATCAAATGCAAATTATGACTATTTGATATTAAAAGATACAGCCAGCTACATATCAAGCACAGTTCCTATTCTATCAAGGGCTTGGAATTTTAAAAATAATCTAACAAGTGATACTAATATAAAAAATTCAAATATTAACGGCTTAAACTGGAGGCTTGGAATAACACTCAAACGCAATAATTTAAGTGATATAGCTCTTAGCCCTGATACTGTTCTTACAATCAAAATGCCTACGGATAGTGTTCCTATTGTATTTTCATGGATTCCGAGACCTAGTAATTATCAAAATGTTGATGTTATTAATGATAATATTTATAGGGGTAGATTTTTAAGTAAAACAACAAATATAATAGACAAACCAACTGTTTTTACTATCACTAAAGATATGATTCCAATAGGCGACACAGCAATTACTATATACGCTAATTTTATTACAGACAAAAGCGATAATAATAATGATTTAATTCAAAACCTCCAAAACTTAAGTGTTAATGTATATTATAGAGGTAAATGCGATGTAGCAATATCAGAAGTATTTGTACGCACGCCCCAAGCTTTTGATTTCTTCTTTGGCAGCAAAGACACAGCCATAGTAAACGGCTACCAGCGTACATTCAACTACTTTGAAAATCCTGATAGTGCTTACTGGTCTCACAAAAAAGTTATCTCAAGGTTCTATTTCCTTGATGAGGTTGGCGATAATATGTTAGAATCATACAAGTACTTGAATGAACTTGTTGGCAATATATTTACAACAGAAAAAGGCTTTTTATATCCCCACTTAGCAGACTATTATGTAAATATGCCTGAAAAATGGCTTGGTCACTTTAAGATAACTGATTATGCACAAAGACCCTACAACAAGTGGGTTGATGCGTATAGTAGTATATTCCCAGGCAAAAGCAGTACAAATGATTTGATAGCAAATGGATTTAAGTTTTCGGGTGGAACAGATAATAAGGGCTATAATTACAGGTTTGGTGCTGCAATTGCGGATACAATTGGCTACCAAAAAAACTCATTTTATGAGACAGGGACTGTAATAGACTATGCACATAGCCCATATAAACAAATCCCATTCAACCAAACTTTTGCTGCACCTAATAATTTGGATGTATCGTTTACCCAACATGCTTTTGAGAGTTTGATAATTGATAATTATGTAAATAAACCAGTATCAAATTATTTATATTCCAATAAGGCTTGGTGGTGTCAAACATTTTTTGATATGCTATATACTGGCACTCACATATACAAAGATACATTTAATATAGCTGGCTATGCACCAAGTGATACTAATAAATTAGACACAGCACTTTATCACAAAGGAGGTGATATAATTTCGAACAGATTGACTGGTGAAGAAATGAGTTTCTTTACTTGGTATCCTCTCATTATGGGTGCTAAAGGTTTTTCTTATGATTCAGACTGGTCGAGCTATTACCCAACATCTGTATTAAGCTCAGGCTTTACAAATACTTCAAGACTTTTCTGCCCTGATGATAGCAAACTAAGCTATTATGCAACATTAACACCCGACCAGTATATAGATAATGATTCCTTAGGTAGTGACTTTATAGGTAAAAACGCAACAGAAAACTCACATTTGAAAAATTATCTAAATTGGAGAGTTTTACCACGTATGTTAGGTATTGAACCAGATAGATATTATTTAGGAAGTAGATCAGTGCGAAGAACAATTAAGAATATGCAGAGTTTTATAAATTCTAACGGAAATGCAATAATTAACTTCGAACTTCAAAGCTATTTAGGTAAAGGATATACCAAACAGTATCACCAGCATCCAAGTCATAGTGGTGACTTTATGTCTAAATATGTAAAAACAGATTTGAAATATTGGGGAACAAGACCAATTGGTCGTACAAAAACTGTGAGTGGAAATACAGTTCCTTATTTTGAAAACCAAGGAATAGATGAAAATAGTTTGCCAATTGATTCATCTTTTTTTGATGCTACAATTATGTTTGATAAAACAGATACTAATAATGGACAAAAAAGCTGGATTTTGGGACTTTGCAACCGTAGGACAGACCCTTTGACCTACTGGACTGATACTTACTATAAAAGAGACTATGATGACACAGTACGCACAGCAATAAATGACTTTAGATTTATATCGAGTTCTGAATTTTTAGATAGTTGCCAAAGAGGTGGAGCAAATGCAACACGTGATAGTATATATAAATCTTATTACTGGAAAAAGCAGGGCTGTAGAGAAATCACCATACCATTTAATTTTACCCCAACAAATAATTATGATTACTGCTTGCTTCACGTAAAAGAGATGTATGACACCTCAGCTTATGCAGTGAATTTAAGAAATGTAACTAAAACAAAATTAATAGATACAGTAATAGGTCAGGATAGCCCACTTGCATTGAATTTCCAGCCTGGAGAGGGTAAGTTTTTGAAAGTGGAAGTCATCTACCCACAGACAAATTTAATAGGTAAATTAGATCATAGTAATCAAAATAAATTTTGTGAATACACTAACCCAACTACAAAAAAAACTACATTTTATGCAACATACTTTAGTGGAGATTCTGTTCCAATTAATTTTCTCAAAAAGTTTGTAAATAGAGTTTACATAGTTCAAAGCTACCCAACATTTAGGGATTCTGGTAATAATATAGGTGCACCAAATGTTAGATGGTACAATCCATTGCTTTTAAGTAATTTTATTACAGATGGTGCAAATACAAGAGTAAATTATAATTGCACCCACCCAAGCTTGGTAATAGGTAGAGATACATTAGGCAACCGTAGAGCTTATGTGGCTTACCAGTGTAATGATACTGTTCCTACTGTACCAACAAAATTAATGATTGTAGAATCGGTAGTAAAGCTATTTGATGATATGAGCCCTATGAGTATATTAAGCTCAACACGAATAGGTGATGCATATTATGATACTTTGTATGGTTTAAAAGAGTATGGCAATCCAGTAATAAACTATAGTGAACAAGGTAATTTTTATGCTTGGTCAACAGCATTTGTACCTACCCTTTCTACTGACGGAATAATATTTGGCTTCAAAAAAAGAGGAGAGACATATTTACAATCAACAGGTAAAATCACTCCTCAAATGCTTAATGCACCTCCAATGTCACGAAGTTATTTCAGACATCCAGGCATGAACCCTTATTCAGTAGTGCAAGCAAGTGATACAAGTGGAAATGAAACAGAAGCAATGCTGGCTTTCCAAATGGCAAATACTAGTAATTCAAGTTGGGGAGTAGCCAATGACTTTTTGTATTATACAAAATTGATATTAGATGCAAGTGGCAAAGTAACTCATACTTTAGGAAACTATTCTAACGGCAAGGGATTGGGTTGGGAAAAAATACCAAGTGCTATGGAATTTATTAATAATGATAGTATAATTAAATTTAAGTGGGCAGCAAGGATGGCAAACAAGCCAGTTTGTTTTAGTGTTCCTGATTCAATAATTGACAATTCATTTAAATATAAAGCAATTTATTTTGAAAGAAGATATTGGCCTGGAATTTCACAATTAGTTGGTTTTAATATTTTAGAAAGACCAAGAAAAAAAGGCTTTAGTTGGTATATTCAATCTGTAGCTCGTATTTCACCAATTGATACTTCAATTCAAGACTTAGGCTATCCACATCTTGGAAATGCTGAAGAAATTAAATTTAATACAAGTGGTGTTCAAGTAAGAAATGGACTTGGTTTATTAAATTTTACTTGGGGAGATAAAATTTATCATTACCCAGTTTCAGATAAATGCAAAATAAGTAATGACGGCTTTTCAAGTGAAGAAGAGTTAGCTTCTAAGTTAAGTTATGTATCAGATGGTAAATTACCTCATTTGGTAAATTCTCCATTTAAACACTCTTTCAATGATATTTGGCGAAATAGAAGAATATTTAACACTTTTGGCACTAATGAAAAAATAGTACCTTCATCACGATATTTTTATAAGAAGAATTCTAATGGAGATGAAGTTACTGCTTTATATGGTTTTGATGCAGATACAATCTCTTGTAAATTGGGTAAGTCGTATTTTGATGGTAATGAGTTGCAATTGAAATTGCCTTATTCATTGGTAGATTCGAGCTACATACAAAATAATTCAGATACAATTTATTCAAATTGGTTTACAGTAAATACAGCATCACAATTAAGTTTTGTATATAGAGCAAGGCATTTTAGCTCACATTATTTGTCATACATTGAAAGAAGAGACTCTCTTTCTCATATTAATATTCCTTTGAGTGATATTAGTGATAGTTGCATTAGTTTAGTCAATGTCAATCTAACTAATGGTGGTGGTCATGAGTATCGTTATGTTTTACAAAGATTAGATACAATTTCAAGATATACTGAGGAGATGCTTTTAGGTAATATCAAATTTAAAGATACTCTTTTTTATAAATCACAGGGCAGACATAGTGGCTTTAATATTGACTTAGGGGGTGGAATTGCAAGTAATTTGCGTGTTATCCCGAACCCAGCCACAGACCAAATATTGGTTAACATTGGCATATTAGATAATGAAAATATGGAATCAAAGTTTAGGCTTTTAATATCCAATAATGCAGGTCAAGTATTATTTGAAAAAGATGTAAGTCAGCAAACTACTGAAAATATAGGCATATCAGACTTTACAAATGGTAGCTATAATGTTTCGATTTATTCCAAGAGCTGGAACGGCAGTAAGCTACCATTAGCAAGGACTATGTTTGCAAAAGTGAAGTAGGGTTAGATTATGTAGTAAAAAAAAAAGCCCTTTCAAATTTCTAAGAAAGGGCTTTTTTTATGCCCATTTATTTTGCAAATGGTTTGCAATCTATTTGGCAATTAAATTCAAAACGCCTTGCAAGGAGTTAGAAGTCATTTTATTTAATTTTGAAATATGATTTTGATGACAATACCAAAATCAAGCATAGTAAAATAGTTTACTATGAAATAATTAAATAAATGAGGTGTATTATGTCAGCATCTAGATTAGATGACTTACGAACAATAGACCCTGTGCTAACTTCAATAGCAATGGGTTATTCAAATAATTCTTTCGTTGCAGAATATCTTTTCCCAATGATAACTGTATCGAAACTAAAAGGCAAAGTGCCAGTTTTCTCTAAAGATGCTTTTATAGTTCGTGATACTTTAAGAGCAGTAAGAGCCGATTCTAACCGTATCCCACCAAGTAGCTTCGATTTGGTTGCTTTCGAGACGAAAGAGCGAGATGTGGAAATGGCGATAGACTATATCGAGGAAGAAGAAACTATTGATTTTACAAGCTATGAAAATCAAATTACAAAGCAGTTAGTTGATTCAATTAGCCTTGCAAAAGAAAAAGAAGCTGCCGACCTTGCTCAAAGTACAAGTAATTATATTACAGCTTTAAAGAAAGTATTACTTTCTACTGAAGCCTTTGATGACTATACTTCAGCTACTGACCCATTGCAAATTATCAAAGCTGGTATGGATTCAGTAAGGACAAGAATTGCAAAATATCCAAATACTATGATATTAGGTGCAAAATCATTCAATGCACTTTCTCGCCACCCAAAGATTTTGGATAAAATCAAATATACTGGTATTGGCAAAGCAACTATTGATATTTTGAAAGAGCTAACAGATATTAAAAATATCCAAATTGGTCTATCAGTATATACTGATGATGGTACTACTTTCGCCGATGTTTGGTCTGATAATATTATCCTTGCATATATTGACCAAAATGAAGCAGGCAGAAGATCTGAATTTAATCCAAGTTATGGATATAATTTCCAAAGACAAAATATGCCAGAAGTTGATACATACTACGAAAACGGTGGTAAAGTGAAAGTATTGAGATATACTGATAATTATGGCTTAAAAGTAACTGCAAGTGATGCTGCTTATTTAATTTCACACACAAATTACAATTCATAAAAGGTAAAAAAAATGGCAATTATTAAAAATACATATAATCCTGCTTCAAATGTAACTATGAAAGCAGTAGTAGATATTACTGCAAATAGATTTATATCATTTAATGGAAATATCTCTGCAAATGAAACAAAGTCAATTGGTGTCGCTGAAACTAAAGCAGCAAGTGGCGAAATGTTTACAGTAATTTCACTTGGTACTGCAATAGTTGAAACATCTGTTGCAGTTAATGTAGGCGATAACATTACAAGCGACTCAAGTGGCAAAGGCAAACTTGCAGTTGGTGCAATGATAGTGAATGGAAGAGCTTTAACAAGTTGTACTGGAGCTGGATTCATTACAATTCACTTAGTTCCATAAAGGAGTAAATCAAAATGGCTTATTCAACAGATGCCGATTTGCTCAAAGAAATGTCCGCCTCGGAGCTTGCTAAGCTCTGTGGCGACCCCACTGGGGTAACTTTGGATTCCGATAGAGTGGCTCATGCAAGAAGTAATGCTGATAGAACAATTGACTCATATTTATTGGGTAGATATGCAAATCAAACTACTATGCCTAATACTCCAATCATAAATAAAATATCAATAGATTTGACTATTGCTAATTTATATGAATATGCTTATGCAAAAAGAGTAATGCCAGGTACTATATTAATCAAAAGGCAGGAAGCAATGAATGTATTAAAAGATTTTCAGACTGGAAAAGTATCGTATTTGGAATATGCTCCAACAGCATCATTTTCTCCAGAAATAATAACAAACAACAATTCAAAAATATTTAATAAGGACACTTTAAATGAATATAATAGCTAAAATAAATAATATAAACAATCTGGATATAAATAAACTTATTTCAAGAATAAAAAGGCATTCAATTTGGTTTCTATTCGGCGGATTGGGATTGATATTTATGAAACCAGCTTTACCAGAAATAAAAACAATATTTTTTATTTTAATAATAGAAAGCATTGCATTAATGTTATCTGGTTTATCAGTTCACGCATTTACAGAAATAGATTTTATAAAGGAAATATATAATGAAAATAAAAATATACAATCCAATACATTGGGTTTCATTTTTCTTGCAGTTCATATTTGTATTGGGCTTGCTGTGCTTGGGGTATATATCGCTCAGTTCTCAAATTAAATACAAATTGAAATGCAATACAATTTTAATCAATGAATCAAGAAATATTTTATTTAAGCAAGTAGGCGTAATCGAAAATCAGGGTAAAAATAATAGCAATGAAATAAAAAAATATTTATTGAGTGTTAGAATATTATATCCTGCTCCATACTGTGCTGCAGGTCAATATTATTGCTTTTATAAAGCAGCAAATAATCTAAAAATAAATATAAACAATATACCAATAAAACGAACTGCACTTGCTAATGCAATACTGAATGATGCAATTAAAAATGGAATAAAATATAAATATATTCCAGAAAATAATGATCTAATTATATGGAAAAATACATATTATAAATACAGTATATATGGACATATTGAAAGAATAATAAATATAAAGAAAGCTGGTTGGGTAGAAACCATTGGCTTTAATACAAGTAGTAAAAATCAAAGAGAAGGCGATGGAGTATATATTAAAAATAGAAATATATATTATTTACTTGGTAGAATGAAAGTACGTGGATTAATTGGTTGGGAGAAAATATGACAGAATATATAGAAGATATTCCTATGAATTTAGATTATGAAACTGAATGGCTACCAGTCATAATTGAACGTATTGATGGAATAAGAAGAAGATTTGTAGCAAAATCAGTACAAATATGGTGGCAAGCAGTGGCTGGACTTATGAATGGTAGAATTGAAATTCTGGGAACAAATGAAACTACTGTAACATCATTTATTATTGATTATGTTACTTCATCTAATACTAATACAAATAATGCTGAACTATATGTATTTATAAAATCGTTTAATTATTTCAAAATTAGATATTCCAAAAATGGAAATATAAGTGGCAAATTTAGTTTGGCTATTATGTATGACTGATGTTAAATTAAAAACTCCAGCCCTACTTTTAATAGTAGGGCTGATATTTAAAATAAAATAACAATATGAAAACAACACAAATAATATTAATAATAA
>JAYTXK010000475.1:0-12110 GCA_043743005.1 Ignavibacteriota bacterium | reverse complement strand
CTTTACAACAACAAATTTCTTTATCACTTCGCTACCATTTAAAAGTTTGAATTTAATAAAATATACTCCTGTTACAAGTGAACTTATATTAATTTGTTTAGTTTGTTGATTGATTTCAAGTAAGTTTTCGCCTAAGTCGTTAGCTATTGAAATTGAAGAAACAAATTCACTTAAATTATCAGAATTAATATTTAGTATTTCTTTTGCTGGATTTGGGTAAATTGAAATAGAGTTCTCAGCATAATCTTCAACACTTGTTGCAAAAGAAGGATAGATTTTATCAATATACCAACCTAAGTCAGTTTTAAAAAAATCAGATTGAAATCTAAATCTTATATATACTGTATCAAATCCAGATTTCCTTTTGTTTAAAACAATACTTTCGTGCTTCCAATCATTTGGACTGATTATTTTATCTTGCCATTCAGTATAAATTGTTTTATCATATATTTTTAATAATTCCCAAGAGTTTAAGTTATTATAGGAAGCCTCTACAAAGCAAGTATCTTTTTTCTCAACTTCAGCAATATGATAAAAATCAATTGAAGAAATTTGATTGTTGTCTATTACAAATGGAAAAATAATTAATGTATCTGATTGATAATTTAAGTATTCTTTATTTGGCGATTCAGTAAAAGAATTGAGTCCATCATAAGCAGTTTCAGTAGTTTTCTGCCAATTTCCACCAATATAATATTTTGGTAATTTTGTTTCTTCAAATGAAATATAATTGAAATATTTCTGATTGACTTTACCTACAAAAGCTATTTCTTGATTGCTCGTATCGCTTATTTGGTCAGGCTGATTTAAGGATTTGCTTGTAATTAATGTTCTTAATCTATGATAGCCAGAGTCTTGCAAATTCAATATAACTTGTACTATTTTGCCAGTATCGATTTGATTTAAAGCTTGAGATTTTAATAAAGTTTTTCCTTCATTTCCAAATATTCTAAGCTCATAAATATTACTAAGTGGTGTAGTTTTATCAGCTCTAAAACTTGGGATTTTAATATTGATGGCTAAATCATTGTTTTTCCCGGTACCGTTTGTTGAAATAATTTTAGGTGAGTCAGGTTGCTTTGCACCACCAGCAAAACTAAATGCTTTAACTGATACACTTGAATCAGTGCTGTTTACAGCTTTTATGCTGTAATCGTACTTTGCAAAAGGTGTTAAATTAGAATCAACAAAATTCTTTGTTAATCCATTAAAAGTATTTAAATATATATTATTTTTATAAACTTCAAATGATATTTCATTTGATGAAAGAGTTTTGCCAAAAGTGCTTTGATAATCTGGTTCCCAAGAAATATTTAGTCTATCAGTCATATCTGGATTAATTTTTACTTCAAAATTCTTAGGTGAATTTGGTGCTTTGGTATTAACTATTGCAGTGTAAACATCATCATCTGATGAATTTTGTGCATTTACATTTCGAGTATCAAACCAAGATGGATATATTATTCCATTACTAAAAGCACAGCCACTATAATCACCCGAAAAATTACCACCAAATGGATTTTTCCTAATATCGCTCCAAGTGTCAGAAACTTTCCTATCAATCCAAGTATCGCCAGCATCTTGCGAATAGCTAACATAAGATTCCACTTGTAAATTATTGTCATCATTGCGTGAATCGAGATACATCACAGCCAAATCGCCATTACTTGGGTCAATTGCAAGCCATTGCCAAAACTGATCACCTTTATTGGTAGAATGAATTATCTTTGAATCTGACCAAGTTTCTCCTTTGTCGGTTGACTTTGAGAAATATATATTTGGAATTGAGTCTCCTGCCCAAGTGAGATACAAATTACCACTATATTTACCTGCTGTCCAATCACACCTCATCACAGGGTAAGTTTCGGCTCTTACAATGCCTTTTAAAGTGTGTCTATATCCTCCTTGCGAAGTTAGAAACTTAGTAGTTCCAAATATATTATAATTTTTTATGATTTTAGGCTGTGAAAATGTAAGCCCACCATCTAATGATTTTGCAAATCCCACTCCATGCACTATACCATCATTCCAAGTTACATATAGTTCTCCATTTGGACCTGTTGTAGTAAGTGGAAAGCTTTGCCCATAAGTTGTATCTTCTGATGTACCTGTTTTCCTTGGGCTAACTGCCAAAGGAACTTGCCAAGTAGCACCATTATCAGTTGAGCGAGATAGTACTATTTGAGTAGCCGAATCTTTTGCTGTAACTCGTTTCCAAGGAGTGTAAAGGTTCTTATAAAAAGCAGACTTTGGAGACTTATCTACTTCAATATAATATTTATCTTCAAATGCTGAGTCTTTTGTTTGAGTGCCTGTATGAATAATTACTGGAATATGAGCTTCCCAAGTTTTGCCTTCGTTGCTTGAACGAGCAAAGAAAACACCATTTTCGCCTTTTGTGCTACTAAAAGCTCCATACATTAGATATGCAGTTCCATCAGGAGAGAATGCTACAGATGGATCATTTGATGAAGGCCAAAGATTTTTCACTTTACCCAAATTTTTGCTTTCCCAAGTTTTACCAGCATCGCTTGATACATAAACCCAAGTTGAAGAGTTATCTCTATAATCTACTGCTGATGCTATTAAATTTTTTGGATTTTTCGGATTGACAGCAATTGAATTTTCGTTTTGAATTCCCTGTTCTGTTGTTTCATTAGATATATTTTTATTCTCAAATTCAGAACCAGCATTTACCTCTGGCAAACTTAACAAATAAGGTGGAATGTACTCACTACCTTTCTCCAATATTGGAGTTGGGTGTGCATTTTCCATTAGTTTTTTGAAATACGAACTTACCTTTTCTTCTTCTGCATTTATAATTACAAAAGAAAGGCACAAGATTATCAATACAATTTTTTTCATAATTTAATAAGTTAATTATACAAAAGTAATTTGTTAAATTTTAATTCTTAACTCTTACCATACATCTCACATCTTTTTCTTGAATAAACCATTCGAGACAAAAGCCATTTGGGTCAATATCTGGGTTCTTAAGTATTTCAGCAAATGCTCGTCCAATACTTGGTATATCTTCGTAATAATCTTTAATATAAATGCTAAAATATTCCCCTTTGGGAATTGTGAATGACTTGAGATTGAATTTTGCAGCCTCTCCCTCATTAAGCTCTTCCAATGCAGCTTTGTATTCAATTACACTTTCACCATTTGGCATTGAAATGCCATATACTCTTCTTGCCTTATAGTTTGGAACTGATGCCTGAATAGTATGATGAGCATCAGCTACATCATCAGGAAAAGTCTTTGCTTCTAAACAAATAACTTTTATATCACTTCCAATTTTGTATATTTCCATATTCTAATATTTCATTAGGCAATTACTAAAATTAAAATTACTAATAATATTTGATTTATTAAAATGATTTGTATAAATTTGCAAAATGAAATCAAGAAAAAATATTATTGCTATTTGTGGAAGTACGAGAATGCAATCTACTCAATTGAATTTTCAAAAATACTATATAAATAGTTTATTTTTTGTTATTTGTTTTCTATTAATATTTTCTTGTAGTAATAATATTAATACTGTTAGCACTTGTAATATACCTATTGACGGATTTGGTATTGTTGAACCAAGTTATTACATATCGGAATTTATTGTAAAAGAAAGTATTATATATTATTTTTCATTAAATAATATATAATATTATTGAAAAAACTAAAGAAATTTTAATATCAAATAAAGATTTTGAAAAATTAGTTAAAATTGATTCATATCGTAATAATAGAAGAATTTTTTATTTGCAATTCCTTAAATCTATAGATGAAAGCCACTTTATTGTTGAATATGGATTTAATCTTATAAATAATGATACTATAGATGGAAATAGTAGATTTGATGTCTGCATTTTAAATATAAATGAAATGTCGTTGCAATATTTAATATATCCTGATGAGTACCAATATATAGGTTTTGCAGCTTATATTTCTATATGTTTACCATTTAAAGATAATTATGATATTTTCGAAATTAAAACTGGAGATGTAAGAGAATTTACAAAGTATGGAAGTCTTGATCTTATCTCATTTACTTCATATCAAATTGAAAAGAAATCAATAAGAAATCATAATAATTACATATTTATTTCTCAAGATGCAAGAATTAAAGTTAAAATGAAAGACTCTTTAAACTCTGACTTTTTAGTATATAACTCATTTAATAATATTTATGATTCAAACATTTTAGGATTTACTAATATGTTTGATATATCACCAAATGAAGAACTGTTTGCTGTTCATATGATTCCAACTCATTTTGATAATATTATAAATATTTATAACACAAAAGATTTTAGTTTGTATAAAAAAATTCATTTAGTAAATGATTTCTGTATATACACATTTAGAGAGCCATATATAAAGTTTATAAATAATGAAACAATAATTACAAGTGCAATTAAAATACCTACTTTATTACAAGAACTTTGGTTTATTAATATTAAAAATGGTATAGCTACCAAAATTTTAGATGATCCTTACTATTAAATCAATTTTTCTTTACTAAAATTAAAATTACTCATATTATTTGATTTATTAAAATGATTTGTATAAATTTGCAAAATGAAATCAAGAAAAAATGTGATTGCAATTTGTGGAAGTACAAGGGTTCAATCAACTCAATTGAATTTAATTAATGCTATTGGTCTATATGTATCTGTACCATTTGGATTTTTAAGCATTGTTAAAGTACTTCTTGTATATTTTGTACTCCAAGAGTCAATTGAATATCCCATATCATGTTTCATATGAAGTTTATTGACTTCATTATTAGGATTTTTTGAACACCCTAATTCTCTACTGATTTTTCCATTATTATTTTTACAGAAATAGAAACCGTACTCATCATCTACACAACTATTTTGGCAAGGAATTACCCAGTTGGGTCCATAAAATGATAATAAAGGTTGGTTCTTAATTAAAACAACAAGAACAACAAATAATTTAAATTTGTAATACTTTTTAAATTTCATATAATCCCCATTAATAAGATTTATTAATTATTTGATTTTTAACTTGTAAATAAATATTTTTCCAATCTAAATAATTAATATAATTATTGCTACTCCAATAATGATTTAAATCTCTAACTTGTCCATTAATTAAAGGTAAAGCGTTGTTTGAACATGAAGGTTCTAAATCTAAATCATAATAATCATTTTGATAATCTACTAAATAATTACAATGTTTTAAAAAAACTATTGCTTCTTGATTTATATCCATTTTGAAATTTCCAAAATAATCTTGAAACAAGCTGTCATTTAATTTGAATTCACTTTTATTGCTATCATCATTATTATCTTTTATATAATTCTTAGGAGTATATTCAAACTGTATTAAAGAAAAAGATTCGTTTGATTGATTTCTATTAATTGTCTTTTTAATTTGAGTATCAACTAAATAAGGTATATATATTTGTCCTTTTAATGTATCAAGTACTTGTGCCGTAACATTATATCTTTTATAATTTAATGGTGTATTCTTATTTTTAATTGAGTCTATTTTTAATACTTTAATTTTGAATATATAATCTGAGTAAAGTGCTGACCAATATGCTACTTTGCTATTTTTAATAATCAAACTATCGTTCGCTAAGTTCCATATTTTAGAACACAACTTTGGAACTAAATTAATTAAGTCATTTGTGTATTTCCCTAAACCCATGTTTGAAGTATCATTTGCAACTGTATCAATTATACCATTAAACTCACCAGTTAATGAATCAGCATGATAATAATATATGAAAGGTTGCTTATTATTATCCTTTCTATTCAAAGAAACTTCATTACAATATTGTTTAAAAATTATTGGATTATAATCTATTATTTTATATAAATATTTCAATGTGTTAGATAGATTACTATTCATAGTAGTCCAACTTTTTATTATACTATCAGTTTGTTTATGTTTTGTGCTTATAAGTAAACTATCAAGATAAATATAACTTAATAAAATATCATAAGGCATACCTGTATTTAAGGGTGGCAAATTCCTTATAATTGGATATTTTTTTTGAAACATCGCAGTATTTGAATCATACCACATTGATGAATGTTCAAATATTAAGCTATTTAAATACCTAGTTCCTGTTTCATTTTGTGAAAAACAATCATTATTGATATGTACAATTAATATTGTGCAGAACAAAGAAAAATAGAAAATCACTTTTTGTAACATTTTCAAACTCTCTGGTTATTATTAAATATATTTTTGGAAACAACACGCTTAGCAAAGATAAGATAAGATAAGATAAGATAAGATACAAGAAATATTTTCAAAATTAGTAAAAAAATTAAATATGTGCAGAAAAGCAGAACAATTTTCAAATTAAAATCATTAATTTTGTGTTATATTTAAAAATCAAACTTAACAAATAAAATGCAATTTGAAAATAGCTTAAGCTTTGCTCAAAACCTTGACTTACAAGATGAACTAAAAATATTTAGAAATGAATTTCATATTCCAAAAGATGAAAATGGAAAAGAGCTTGTATATTTGTGTGGTAATTCACTTGGGTTACAACCAAAAACTACAAGAGCAAAAGTAGAACAAGAGCTTTTAGATTGGGAAAATCTTGGGGTGGAAGCTCATTTTTTGGGAAAAAATCCTTGGAAAAATTATCACGAATTTGTTACAGATTCTCTTGCTCAAATAGTTGGAGCAAAAGCAATTGAAGTAGTAGCAATGGGTAGCCTTACATCAAATTTGAATGCACTTTTAGTTTCGTTTTATAAACCTACAAAAGAAAGACACAAAATTGTAATAGAAGCAACTGCTTTCCCTTCGGATATATACTCGGTATCTTCACAAATTAAAATTAATGGATATGATGTAGAAAAATCTTTGATTAAACTTGTGCCTAGAGAGGGCGAGAATTATATTCGAACCGAAGATATATTAGAGTTAATAGAAAAAGAGGGCGACGAAATTGCTACTATTATCTTGGGTGGGGTGAATTATTATTCTGGTCAGGCTTTTGATATGTCTGCAATCACACAAGCTGGACATAAAAAAGGAATAATTGTTGGATTTGATTTGGCTCATGCTATTGGTAATTTAAAACTTGAACTTCATAATTGGGATGTAGATTTCGCTGCTTGGTGTTCGTACAAATATTTAAATTCAGGTCCTGGTGCTACTGCTGGTATTTTTGTAAATGAAAGATTTGCAAAAAGATTTGATATTCCGAGAATGGCTGGCTGGTGGGGACATGACAAATCAACTCGCTTTTTGATGGGTTCTGAATTTGTGCCAATGGAAGGTGCAGAGGGTTGGCAAAATTCCAATCCTGCAATTTTACCTCTTGCCTGCCTAAGAGCTTCACTTGATTTATTTGACAAAGCTGGAATGGATAAATTAAAAGAGAAATCAATTAAGCTAACAGGCTATTTAGAATTTTTATTAGATTCAATTAATACTGATAGAATTGAAATTATCACTCCAAGAGATATTAATCAAAGAGGCTGCCAGCTTTCACTTAGAGTTAAAAATTCAAATAAAATACTATTCGATCAAATTACACAAAAAGGTGTAATAGCTGATTGGAGAGAACCTGATGTAATTCGTATTGCACCAGTGCCATTATACAACTCTTTTGAAGATACATTTAGATTTGTAGAAATACTTAAATCTTGTTTGTAAATTATACTTATAAGTTATGTTAGAAATTAGACCAATATGTGAAAACTGTGGTAAAAATTTACAACCAGATAACAATGATGAAACGAATTGTATAGCTATGATTTGCGAAGCAATAAATTGCTAATTTGAATGTACTTTTTGTTCAACTTGTGTAAATGAAATTTTGAATAATGTTTGCCCAAATTGTGGTGGTGGATTTGAAAAAAGACCAATTCGTCCAAAAGAAAAGCTAAAAAAGTACCCAGCAAGCAATATTGAGCTATTAAAACCAGTAAATTTGAATGAATTTCAAGATATACTAAACTTAAATAAAGATATTAATCCTAAATTGAGATAAAATAAATGCAAAAAAACTTATTTATAATTTTATTAGTAATTATTTCATTTAGTCTTGGCTATGCTTATAAAAGTGAAATAAACTCAAACAATAATAGTAAAATAAAAGTTACTGGAATTGGTGGGATCTTTTTTAAAAGCAAAGATCCAAAAAACTTAAAGCTGTGGTATAGTAAGAATTTGGGATTAGATATTAATAGCTATGGTGCTAAGTTTGAATGGAGAGAAGGAATAGATAGTTCAAAATATGGTGTAACCCAATGGACACCATTTTCAGATAAAACTAAGTATTTCGAACCATCTACAAAAGATTTTATGGTTAATTATAGAGTAGGAAACTTAGTTCTTTTACTTGCAGAGCTAAAAAGCAACAATGTAAATATTTTGGATACAATTGAAACCTATGATTATGGTAAATTTGTTCATATTTTAGATATTGAAGGTAATAAAATTGAACTTTGGCAGCCCACCGAATCAGATTACAACAAATCAGCTAAAAATAAATCAAATTGATTAATTTATTTAAATAAATAAATTTATTCCAAATTAAAAACAAATCTTAACTTAATTCGTGCTATTAGTGATTTAAAAAATTAATAAATAGCTAATATGAAAAAGTTGTTTTGTTTGATTATTCTGGTGTTTGCTTATAGCTTTGTGTTTAGCCAAATCAATTCCGAAAAACTTAAAAGTGATAAGATAATATTTATACCTAATATAGGTCAATATAAAGATACTAATTTAGAAAAAGTATTATTTAAAGCCGACTATAAGGGTGGATATGTTTATTTGAAAGAAAATGGAATGTCTTTTGTTTTATTGCAAAATTCAAAAATTCAAAATTCCATAGATTTACCAATACTATCTACAAAATCCAATAATATAAAATCAAGACTAAGTCATAGAATTGATATTACTTTTGATAATTGCAATTCTAATGTTTGGATAGAAAAAAAAGAAGAAAGTTATGAATATTTCAACTTTTATTTGAATAACCAATCTTTAATGAGTATAAAGGGTAATAGTAAAATTGTTTACCACAATATTTATGAGGGAATTGATTTTATTGCATATACTAATAATCTCGGCGAATTTGAATATGATTTTGAAATAAAAGCTTATGCAAATGCTAATCAAATAAAATTAATTGTAAGCGATAGCGATAGTTTGAAGGTAAATTCAAAAGGTGAATTAAAATTATTTTCACGAATTGGAGAAATTACAAAAAATAGCCCAAAAGCCTATCAAGAAGATAATATTATTAATTGCTCTTATTTAATAAATAATCAAAATGAAATCACATTTAATATTGCAGATTATGACAAATCTAAAAAATTAGTTGTTGACCCTGTAACTAAAATTTGGTCAACTTATTATGGTGGAAGTGATGATGAAGCAATTTATTCTATTAAAACAAATTCCAATAATGATGTAGTAATAAGTGGGTTTTCAAGTAGTAATGCAGATATTGCATCAAAAGGCTATCAAAATACACTTGGGGGCTATGAAGATGCTTTTATTGCCAAGTTTGATTCAAATGGAGTAAGATTATGGGCTACTTATTTTGGTGGAAGCAATTTTGATGATGCTTATGATATGGCAATTGATAAGAATAATAATATTATTATAGTTGGAGAAACTGCATCTGATTCTTCTATATCTACTCTTGGAAGTCATCAAGAGAAATATGGAGGTGGACTAATTGATGGATTTGTAGCAAAATTTGACAATGATGGAAAGTTGGTTTGGAGTACATATTTCGGAGGAAAAGACGAAGAGAAAATTAATGGAGTAGCAGTAGATAATTTTGATAATTTATATGTTTGTGGATATACAAAAAGTACAAATGGAATTTATTATCAAGGTTTGCAAAATTCTAAAAATGGACAAATAGATGGCTTTGTAGCAAAGTTTAACCCTCTGGGCGAGCTAAATTGGAGTACATATTACGGTGGTGAAAATGATGATTATTTGAATAAAATAGCTGTAGATAATAGCAATGAAGTAATTGCTTTAGGTACAACTCAAAGTCAATTTGCTCTTTCATATAATGGTTCTCAAATGGTATTAGGAGGAGGCAATGACGCCTTTTTAGTTAAATTTGCTTCTGGTGGGGCAAGAAAATGGGCTACATATTATGGTGGAACCGAATTTGATTCAGGCAATTCAATAGTTTGTGATGAAAGTAAAAATATTTACTTTACTGGTAGTACAAAAAGCACTTCAAATATAGCTAAAGATGGGTATCAAAATGCTAAATCTGATTTATATGATATTTATATCTCAAAACTAAATTCAGACGGATATTGCCAATGGGCTACATACCTTGGAGGTACTGGAAATGATTTTGGCAATGCCTTAGCTTTTTCAAATAATAATTTACTTTTTGCTGGTACTTCAAATAGTACAAGTACTATTACATATCAAGCATTTCAAGACACGAAATCTGGTGGAACCGATGGGTTGTTTGCTAAATTTAATTCAAATGGGAACCTATCTTATTGTAGCTTTTATGGTTCTCTGGGCAATGATGATTTAAGAGCTTGCTCTTGGAGTAAGGATAAGTATTATCTTGGAGGATTTACTAATAGTACAAGTAATATGGCAATTAATGGACATCAAAATAGTTTGATAGGATTAGATGATGGATTGCTAACTAAATTTAATGATACATATTTTAAATTAGATTCTATAAAATCTAATTGTGCTGGGGAAAGTGATAGTATAAAAATATTAACTAACCTTTCGTTTACTAATGCTAATTTATTTAGTATTCAATTATCAGATTCAATTGGCAATTTTACTAACCCAACTGTAATTGGTAAATTCCCAAGCACTGGTTCAACAAAAGTAAAAGTAATTTACCCAATTAATTTAAAAAGTAGTGTAAATTACAAATTAAGAGCAGTTAGTTCAGACCCAATTTCGACAAGTGAAGAAAGCAATAAAGTAATTCTTTCAGGAAAATTTACAATAAATCTTACTAAAGATACAATGTGCTTTAGCGATTATTCACAAACAATAACTGCAAATGATTTAGAAATATTTAAATACAAATGGTTTATCAAAAATGGAACAATAAATTCTTCAAATGAAGAACGGTCAATATCTGCTACATTAGGCAAACCTAATTCTACTACTGAAATTACAGTTGTTAAAACAAATGGCACTTGTTCTCAAACTTTTACAAAGTTGATTTATATTAGAGATATACTCTCTGTGCAAATATTAGGAGCAAAAGATGTTTGTTTGGGCAATACTTATGAATATACTATTTTGAATCCACTTGCCAAAAAATTTGAATGGTTTGCATTTAATGGCGTGATAATAGGTTCAAGTACGAATAATACAGTTAAAGTTAATTGGAATGTAGATGCATCTCTATTGGATTTATCAGTCTATGCTTATGACACTTTTGGATGTTCATATTTGACAAGTTATAAAGTAAAATTAATAAAACAAATCCCTACTCCAATAATTGGAGCTAATAGCTCTTGTAATAAATGTGAAGAGTTGTATTTCGCTGATATTGATACAAGTAAGTATGTTATAAATTGGGGGGTAAGCAACGGATTTATTTTAGCAGATAATAAAACAAATATCAAAGTATTATGGGATTCTACCTCACCTAATGGCGAAATATATTTAAATACAAGTGATAAAAATACAAAATGTGATTTTTCAAATGTGTTAAAAATTAAATTAAGTAAAAATCCAAATATAGATTACTCGCCAAAAAAAGATACTGTTTGTGAGTTTAATAAAGAATTATTAGTTACAAGTTCTGGAAATAGAATTAAAAATAAATGGATAATATTTGATGGCGAAAAAAATATAACTATAGATTCTAATTTGGCAAGTTTCACTTGGAGAAAAGCTGGAATTGGAAAAATTAAATTAATTAAATATAATGATTCAACTAAATATAAAGACTCAATTGAAAATAATCTATTTATAGTTAGAACCCCGAAAAATGAAGCAGTATTTGAAAATTCTTCAAGAACCTTTTGTAGAAATGATAGTATAAAGATAAATATAAATTACAAAAATGGACTTTTATATAAGTTTTCTCTTGTTAGTAATTCATTTGAAAATGGTTTCCTAATAAGTTACGA
>JAYTXK010000474.1:0-7191 GCA_043743005.1 Ignavibacteriota bacterium | reverse complement strand
TGAATATACAAAAAATTATAATATTCAAAACTTACCTAATGGAGCTTATTATATACAAATTAAGCTAAACAATGAAATCTATCCTCAAACTTTGAATTTTGTAAAGGTAAATTAATGAAAAATAAACTAATTTTGATAATAATTTCCCCTACAAACTAATTCCTTCTCTCAAAAGTTCAGCTCTTTCAGCCATTTGAAGGTTTTCTATTAAATTTTGCAAGCCACCTTCCATAATTTCACGCAAAGGATAATTCTTAGCTTCACCTTCTAATCTATGATCTGTGCATCTATTTTGGGGGAAATTATAAGTACGAACTTTTTCAGATCTATCTCCCGACTTAACCATATCTTTTCTAACTGATGAGGTAGCACTATTTTGCTTTTCTAATTCCATTTCATAAATTCTTGAACGCAATACTTTCATAGCACGTTGCTTATTCTTTAATTGAGAGCGTTCTTCTTGACATTGTACAACAATTCCAGTAGGTATATGCACCATACGAACAGCAGTTTCAACTTTGTTCACGTTTTGCCCACCTTTTCCACCAGCTCTAAATATATCAATTCTCACATCTTCATCACGAATATCAACATCAACTTCGTCAGCTTCTGGCAAAACTGCAACAGTAGCAGCAGAGGTATGCACTCTACCATTTGCTTCAGTATCAGGCACTCTTTGCACTCTATGCACACCACTTTCAAATTTTAATCTACCAAAAACATTATCACCAGCAATAGAGAAAACAACTTCTTTAAACCCACCCTTTTCACTTTCATTAAATGAGATTAAATCTATTTTGCAATTTTGAACATCAGCAAACCTTTGGTACATTTTCATCAAATCACCAGCAAATATACCAGCTTCATCGCCACCAGTACCAGCTCTAATTTCAACAATACAGTTTTTCAAATCATTTGGATCTTTTGGAATTAATTGAACTTTTAGTTCTTCTTCAATCGCTAATTTTTTAATTTCAAGTTCTTCCAAATCAAGATAAATCATTTCTCTCATTTCAGGATCAGTTGATTTATCGCTTATCATTTCTTTATTATTTTCAATATCTTTGCAAGTTTTGAGATAATTTGTAGCAACTTCAACCAAAATTGATAAAATTTTCTTTTCTTGTGAAATTTCTTTATACCTTTTTACGTCTTGAGTAATATTAGGATCGTTGAGTTGCTGGTTTAATTCTTCGTATCTATTTATTATAGATTGTAATTTTTCAATCATTTTTTATTATTATATTAATTTTATTTTACAAAAATAAGACTAATTTTGCATAAAATTATTATTTAAAAATCAAATATGAAATTCAACATTAAAAGTAATACTATTTTAATCATACTTTTTGCAATTATTTTAAGCAATTGTGCAGAAGAAAATCCATTATTAGTTAGTCCAAAGTCGCAAGTAAGTACTATAAATATTAGATTTATGAATTTAGCTTCGGATAAATTAGATAGAATATTTTCTTATGATAATAAATTTGATTTGCCAGCTACACCCTATGGTTTTGCTACAATTGCAAGTAATCCACCCTCAGATTCAGCATACTTATATGTTAGAAATGGTGACCAGATAAGTAAGAAATCAATTAGGAAAATTAAATTCAGTCCAAATGCTCATTATACATTTGTTGGTATTCCGAGTAATCCTCGAGATACAATCCAAAACATAGTTGATTCAATTTACACATTACAAACTTCTATTACAAGACCAATAAATTCATTAAATTCATTAGTAAGACTTTGCAATCTCAATCCAGATACTTTAAATACTTATTCTCTGATATTAGGATGTCCAAGTGGTCAAGTTTTGGCAAGTAACTTACAGTATAGAGGAATTAGCTCACATATTGAAGTGAGAGCAGGAGGAAAGGAAACTTTTACAATTATCAAAATCAATTCAGCAGGTATTGAGAACTTAGGATTATTTGAAGTAAACTTAGACTACCAAAAAGATTATACTTTTATAATTAGAAAAGATATGAATGGTGAAATAGTTAATTTTTTGGCAGAATTTAATAATGAATTATCTGGATTATATATACCTAAAAAATTAGACGACAAAAAAGCAAGATTGAGAATTATGAATTATTCTTCTATTAATGTTGATATTAGCAAAAATGACAATCTAAATTTATTTTCTAGTTTTGGTAGTTCAATGATTAGTGATTACAAAAATGTTTCAGCTTGCAATATCAATGGTAAAGATACTTTCAATATTTCTAATTCAAGTCAGCTGAAAAGTTTTGTTAATTATTCATTGGATGTGAATAGAGATTATTCAATTTTTGTTTTTGATTCGACTACAAATAACAAAGCAGGGAAATCTATTTTTGTACCTCCATATACATTAGACAAGCAATATTCAGGAAAAGCAATTATAAGAGTAGTAAATGGTAATTATTTAAACAATGGGATTAATCTTTCATTGGGAGCAAGGCAAGATAATTCAAATACTCTTTTAAAATATATTTCAGGTGAACAAATAGCATCAAATTTGGCTTATGGTTCTGTATCAGAAGCAGTTGCTCTTAATCCTGGCTCTGCACCAATTACAATATTCACTTCAGCACAGCCAGCTAAATATATTTATTCGTTAAATTATAATTTTGAAGCTAACAAAAGCTATATAATTTCTGTTTTTAATAATGATGATGGTACATGTGCAGTAAGTGTTATTGATGAGTCAATTACAAATACTAATCTTACAAAATCAGAAGAAGGTGTTTTTATTCAGATTGTAAATGCAATACCAAATAAAAATGCTGTATTTTCTATGCCTCCGATTTTGGATAATGTAAACCTTGGATATAGTGCCTATATAGCAACAGTAGTTAAAAAAGGTAGCTCATCTGCTTTTTTAAGTGGCAAAAAAATTCAAATTAATGCTTTAGGTGATAAAAGATTACTTTATGTTGCCTCTGGAGATGAAACAAACATTGAAATCTTTGAATTTGGATTACCATTTCTTGGCAGCTTCCCAGATTTGTATAGCAATAGAGTAATAAATGTAGCCAAAGATTTGCCAAGTATAGCTGTTTATAATGGAGACCCAAGTACATCACAAGCATTTGCCGAATCAATTAGCTATGGCTTTGCAAGTCCTTCAATTGCTATTAGGTCAGAACAAAAATTAGCATACTTTTTTTTAGATCCAAAAGATGTTAAAAAAACATTTTATCAAGCAAATGATATAAAAATGGTATTTGGTAAAACATATTCTTTGATATTGGCAGGCAAAAGCAATGGCAATACTGATGTAAAAAATTCTGGTTATACTACTATAATTTTGCAAGAATATTAATTTAGCATAAATATTATTTATTTCTTTTTAAACTGAAAAGTAAGCTCCCAACCAGCTTTATTTCCACCCATTAGCACTTTAGTTATTTTTGCAATAGTTTGCATCAATGGGCTAAATCTTTCAAGTTTGTCGTAATAAGAAACATAAGTTTTTACATTTGCTTCAATAACTGGTCTTTGGGATAAAATATCTTTTACTTCATTTATAGTATAAGCCTTTGTTCCTATGCTTTCCATGTGATTCCACAGAACCCATGCAATTGATTTTGTAAATTTTCCTTTTAATAAAGCATGTTTTACCCAAAATAAATATGCTAAAACAGATTTACGATTGTATATCATAATTTTAGCTTTGCCACCCGGCTTAAGTACTCTAATTATTTCATCAAGTGCCTTTAAAGTATTTGGAGTGTGATGTATTACTCCCCAACTATATACTATATCAAAAGTGTTGTCATCAAAAGGTAAGTTTTCGCAATCAGCTACCTTAAATCCTTCAGCTTTTAAGCCATAAAGCTCTAATCTATAATCTAAATGTCTAATTGCTTCTTCGGTCAAGTCAATCCCATAAGCCTTCGCACCACCTCTTACCCATTGCACAAAATCAGTCCCAGCTCCAACTCCCACTTCTAAAAGCTTTTGACCAGAAAACTTATCAAACTCTGCAAATTCTAATATTTCAGGTTGTTTTTCATATCTATCTTTTTCAATATCTTCAAAATATTCTTTTGTGAATTTTGTACTATCAGTTACCCAAGTACCACAAGTCTCTTTATTCCAATAATCTTGAACCTGCTGTTTTAACTCTTCAGAATTTGCACTCATTAATTTCAATATTTATTTATTAATTAATTTAATTAATTTATTTAGTTTTCTTTTTAGTAACTGGTTTTGGTTTTGTATCAGTTTCTTTATTATTCCAATTTCTAAAAGCAATTGGTAATGCTTCAATAATTGAACTAACAGGAATTATCTCCAAATCTTTTTTAATTACATCACTTACTTCTTCAATATCTTTTTCGTTTTCTTTAGGTATCAATACAGTTTTAATACCTACTTTTTTAGCTGCAAGAAGTTTTTCATTTAAGCCACCAATTGGCAATACTTTTCCTCTTAGAGTTACTTCACCTGTCATAGCTAAGTCGCCACGCAAAGGAATGCCTTTTGCAGCAGATATTAGAGCCATAGTCATAGTTATCCCAGCAGATGGTCCATCTTTTGGAATAGCTCCCTCTGGGACGTGAATATGAATTTCTCTTTTTTTATTAAACGATTCTGGTATTCCAAATTCTTCTCTATTTGCTCTAATATATGAGAGGGCAGCAATAGCTGATTCTTTCATTACATCGCCGAGCTTTCCAGTAAGAGTTAGCTTTTCGGGACCACTAATTAAATTCACTTCTATTTGAAGTGTATCTCCACCAACAGAAGTCCAAGCAAGACCAGTTGCAACACCTATTTTATCTTCAATATCTTCTTTTTTGTTTTTATATCTTGGAGTTTTCAAAAGCTCTTCAATTTTTTTATTATCAATTATATATTTATTATTCTTAATTGATTTAATAAAATTTGGATTAACATTTAAAGCAGTTCTAATTGCATCTGTATCTTCATTTTCTTTTGGAGTTCTTTTTTCATCATAATTACTAACAATTTCTGTTGCTAATTTTCTAAAAATAGATGAAATGCTTCTTTCAAGATTTCTTACTCCAGCTTCACGAGTATATTCTTGAATTAATCTTAGCAAGGCTTCATCTTTAAATTCTACATTTATGTCAGCAAAACCATATTCTTCTTTTACTTTAGGTACAATATGTCTCTTAGCAATTTCTAATTTATCAGGATCAAGATAGCTGCTTAGCTCAATTACTTCCATTCTATCCAAAAGTGGACCAGGAATATCATATTTTACATTGGCAGTAGTAATGAAAAGTACATTAGATAAGTCGTAATCAACTTCTAAATAGTGGTCATTGAAATTTAGATTTTGTTCTGGGTCTAATACTTCCAAAAGAGCAGAAGAAGGGTCTCCTCTAAAATCAGTTGACATTTTGTCAATTTCATCTAACAAAATAACAGGATTAACTGTTTCTGATTTCTTCATTGCTTGGATAATCTTACCTGGCATTGCTCCGATATAGGTTCTGCGATGTCCTCTTATTTCGGCTTCATCTCGCACTCCACCAAGTGATATTCTAACATATTTTCTATCCAAAGCACGTGCTATAGACTTTGCAAGTGAAGTTTTACCAACTCCTGGAGGTCCCACCAGACAAAGTATTTGTCGTTTCATTTGTCCAGCAAGGTTTAATATTGAAATAAATTCTAATATTCTTCCTTTTGGTTTTTCTAAGTCGTAATGATCTTCATTTAGTATTTTTTCAACATGCTTTACATTTAAGTTGTCATCAGTTTTCTTAGACCATGGTAGCTGTGCCATAAGTTCTAAATACGAACGATTTACTGAAAATTCTGGAGAAATAGAAGGAGTCTTTTTCAACTTTTCTAATTCTTCATTTGCTTTTGCATAAGCATGTTCAGGCATTTTAGCATTTTCAATCATTTCTCTAAGGTTTGAAATCTCAGGCATAAATTCATCATCTTCGCCAAGTTCCTTTTGTAATGCTCTAATTTGCTCTTGAATATAAAACTTCTTTTGATTTTTTTGAATTGAGTCATTAATCCTATGGTCAATTTCATCTTCCAATTTCAATAATTCTAATTCAGATTTCAATATTCCAGAAAGTTCAAAATACTGCTCTTTTAGATTTTTCTTCTCTAATATTTGTTGTTTCTTATCAATTGCACATTGTATATTTGCAGCTGCATAATATAGTTTTCTCGATGGATCATCTATGTTATTTAAAGCTCCAACTATATCTGGGGGTAAATTATTATTAGCTTTAATATAACTAATAAATAATTCGGAAGTATGCCTTACTAATGCTTCAAACTCTTTATCTTGAATATCATAAGTAACTGGAATTTGCTGAATTTGTGCTTCTAAGTAATCCTTAGTTGCAAGTTTTTTCTTAATTTTAGCTTGAAAAAGACCTTCAACTAATACTTTAAGTAGGTTATTTGGTAATCTCAATACTTGAATAATTTTTGCAATAGTTCCATATTCGTAAATATCATCAAAGGTAGGTTCTTCATTTGAAGCTACTTTCTGAGCTGTTACAAAAATATATTTTTCTTTTTCAACTGCTTCTGCTACTGCTTTTAGGGTTGAAGTTCGACCTATTAAAATCGGAAAAATCATGTGAGGATATATTATTATATCTCTTAAAGGTAGTACACTTAAAGTTTTTGGAATAGTAATTTTCTTTTTATCAGCTATTTCAATTGATGATAAAACGTCTTCTTTTGCTGCCATTATCTAATAAACCTTTTCAGAATCTTTGTTTTTTGAATTAAATATATTTACAAAATTAAGGAATATTCTATAATTATTGCTAAAAATACATTTATTAATGTAAAAACATTGTTTACAATTAGAATGCCAATGTATTTTTACTGACAAATTAGCAGAGAATCACATTATTTTTTATTGTCATCCTGAACTTGACACGATTGTGTCTTGATTCAGGATTTTACTTGTTTTGTATAATTTCGTCAATCCGAACGAAAAGAGGAGTCAAGTGTTTGGTATTTGATTTTCAAAATAAACTGCTGACCTCACCCCAAACCCCTCTCCACGTCTGGAGATGGGCTTAAATTAAATATCTACTGCAATTGCAACAATCTTATTTATCAAGCACTTATGCGAAATTTTGCAGTATTTTGCAGTGATTTAAGCTATTTATTTGTATTAATTTCTCCCTCCCCGATTTTTGACTTTATGTCAAAAATCTTTGGGCGAGGGTCGGGGTGGGGTCAGCA
>JAYTXK010000473.1:0-9508 GCA_043743005.1 Ignavibacteriota bacterium | reverse complement strand
TACCCTCGCCCAAAGATTTTTGACATAAAGTCAAAAATCGGGGAGGGAGAAATTAATATAAAATATCGTAATTTACTGCAAAGGGTCAATCGACCCCTGTAAAATTTCGCTTAAGTGCTTGAAAAATAACAAAATGATTTTGCAGTAGAATTTCTTAAAGTCCTCTCCTACTGGGGAGGATTTAGGTGGGGTTCTTAATTTGTTGTTTGCTCCGCAAAGTTTTAACTACAACCCCTCTCTTAGTCTCTCCCCGGTGGGGCGAGAAACAAGAAAAATGGCAAAAATCACTGCAATTACTGCAAAGATATTAGTTAAGTGCTTGATAAATTAATAAGTTACAATTGCAGTAAATTCTTCAGCTCCTTTAGGAGCGAAATATCTGTAATTAAAAGAGTGCTGACCCCACCCCAGCCCTCCACCAAAGATTTTAACAAGTTAAAATCGGGGAGGAGGGAACCAATACCAAAACACTTAGGCTCCTCGCTTGGGGTCAATCGACCCTTTGGAGTGGCGAAAGGAAAGATAAAGGTATATAAACAAAATTCCAAATAGAACTTTGGCATAATCTATGTATTACTATAAGTAAAGTAGCTAAATAGTGTTTGATATTAGCCATTAAAACTTATAGTTGAATGCTAAAGTATTCAACTATTCTGCCGATAATTTAATGCAGATAGACTTACGGAAAAGCATAACTATGTTAAAAATAAAACAAATAACTTATTTGTTTTTGACTTTCATTTCATTATTTATTTATGATTTGAAAGCTCAAAACTATGAGTTCACATTAAACCATAGGCGTAGATTTGACCAAATTGAAGTGGAAATTTATGCAAAAAGATTATCGGCTAATGCTCCTAAATTAGGTTATGCATCTTTAGTTTTAGAATATAATTCGGGTTATTTATCTCCAAGTCTTGTTCAGCAATTGGGTATTACTGATAGCATTAATAGAAATTTGAACAAAGCAAATATTATTGACCAGATAAGTTCACCTTATGACGGCAAAAATGGATATGCAAAATTAGTTTCCACACAAATCACTTCAAAATATTACTCTTTAGAGCTTAGCTTGGGTAATTTAGGAACATCCTTAATTACTGTAGATTCGAGCTTTAGAGGCACTTTTGTTGGTAAAATTACTTTTAATATAATTAACAATCCTTTAGATAATTCAACAACTGATATTAAATGGAGTTCGAGTTTGTTGCCTGGTGATATTAGAATATTTGATGCCGATAGCAATGATATTGAAAAAACAGTAAAATTTACAAATCCAAATAGTTTTAAGGTTGTTGGTATAACATTATTAAATCCCGGTTTTAAAGGACAAACAGTAGATAGAGATAAAGCTCCATTAAGTGCTACTGGCACTTGGCAGGGAAAAGGCTACCCAATTTATTTGGAACGTAGTATAAACCCAACTAAATATAAAGTACCAAATGGTGGTGGATTTGTAGATGATAATGTGGCTTATGTATATGAATATTCCCTTGATGGTGGAAAAACCTATAATGAATTTGGGAGAGCTGCTGAAAGAAATACATCTTCATCAAGTGATGGGAATAATCTTAGATATAGAACAGGCGAAATATTTAATCCTATAAGTAGATTTTATATTACCTCTCAAGATTCAAATCAATTAAGTTCAGCAAATTATCGCAAACCTATAAGAGTAGTTTGGGCTAATAATGTTTATTTCCCCGAAAGATCTGAAAATGCAAGATTAAGAGTTTCTCAGCTTGATGGTATAAGTAATGTAAATATCAGCACAAGATCAAAAACAAATATTTCTGATACGAGTCACGAAACATTCGTGCTTGGTAGAATGTTTTTTGCACAGCTTAATGGAACGAATCAGTATTTCAAAACAGAGAAAGCATTTAGTAATTCAACTCAATTGACAGTAGAAGCATGGGTAAACTTAAATGGAATTAAAAAAGCTACTGCAAACCAAGGTGCTGCTATAACTGGTGGTAATCCTGCAATTGTGGCAAGTAGTGCTGGTCCGAGTTCTAAAACAGAAGGTGCATGGATACTATATTTAGAAAATGGTACTACCCCAGCTTTTAGAGCAAGGGAGATTTTAGGAAGAGGCGATAGTGGATACGTAGGAAAAGTTAAAGCAATTTATCCTTTAGGAACTGTATCCGATACTGTACCAATATTGCAATCTCATTCAAAAAATTGGACTCATATTGCAGCAACAGTTGAAAATAATATAGTTAGATTATATGTAGATGGTGAATTAGTAGATGAATCTATAAATACATTGGCAGCTGATATTAGAATGCAGGTAACAAATCACCCTCTTTGGATTGGAATGAATCCTGATTCAGCTTTTTCACTTTCTAATCATTTACAAGCTGGGTTGAAAGGTATAAAAGTTTGGAAAACAGCATTAACTCAAGACCAAATCAGAACTATTGCAAGTGGAATTGAAAATCCAGCTAATATAACTTTGAATAATGACATCAAAAAAAGTCTTGAACTCTTTTATGATTTTGAAGGAAATGTTTTGGATTTGGCTTCAAATCCAGCCCAAAATAATTCAAATAATTTAGTTTATTACACTTTTGATACAATACCAAGTGCAGACCAAGTTTACTATAGACCAGACAAACCACATATTAGAATTACTTCTCCTACCAAAAATGTAGGATTGAGCAATAAACCAACTGATATTTATGATATACGTTGGATTTCTTATGGAATGGCAGATTATGCAGTGCAAAATTCAAAAGATTTGGATATACAATATAGTTTGGATACAGTTAATTGGTATGGAATAAGAACTGATAAAAATGATACGAACTCAGTTGATGTAGAAAAAACTACTTCTATTTGGATGCCATATAATAATAATTTAGCAACTGCAAATTTAAGATTACCACAGGCTAAAAGTTCAAATGTATATATTAAAATTAAAGGTACAAGTTTATTTGGATTGCAAGATATTGTTTCTATCGATGGTCCTATTACTATAGCAAGATATTTAGCATTAAAACGAAATGCAACTGATAGCTTATCTATAAGTGGCAAATTAGGAATGAATATATCCAAGAGCAATGCGTTTATTGAAGCATGGATTAGACCATACTCTTTACCTTCATCTTCATATACAATTATAAGTAAAGTAGGTAGTGATTCTACACAAATTCATTATTCATTATCATTACTTTCTACTGGTCAATTAAAATTTACTACCTCTGATACAAGTAGAATTGTAAGAAATGCTTTTAGTGATACAATTACAAAACTAATACCACCAAATAAATTTTCTTTAGATACAGCTTGGACTCATATTGCAGTATTTTTAGATAATAATGGTGGAACTGGACAATCTCAAATTTGGTTTTATATTGATGGCTTTGTCCAAAAGGATTCGGTAATTTCCAAACAACTTGGCAGTGATTTGAAATTTGCTTCTTCAAATACATTTTCTACATATATTGGTAGTTCTCCTTTAAATCCTGGGAGTGGCTTTGTAGGCGAAATTCGAGAGCTGAAATTATGGAGCGGTGTTCCTAATAATTTATCCTTTGTTGGAGATGAACCAACTGAATTAACAAAGTTTGTTCAAGGAGAATTGGCAGTAAGAACTCAAGATTTAAAGCTTAGCAATCAAATAAATTTATTTGCATCATTTTCGTTCAATGGTTCTCCTTTTGTTTACAAGGGTTTGACTAATGTAGTGCCATCTACTAATAACCCTAATATTTTTGCAAGATTTGGTATTGATTCCGTTACTTATACTGCAACAACTCCATACATAAAATTGGTTGAACCAATCTTTAGACAGAAAGTTTCTAATACAAATACAAGTTTGAGAGTAAGATGGGTAGGCTTTGATTATGATGGATTATCATTCAATGCAGGCTCACCACTAATAGCACCTTCTATGGAATACTCATCACGTGGAGGTGGTGGAGCAAGTCAATTATATAAATTTATTGGTTCTACTTTTTCAGTTGGTAATACTTTTAATTCAACAGTTTTTGTAGATAGTAACAACTTTAAGTTTAAGGGTGGAGTAAATGATATTATTTTTGCTGTAAAAGTAAATGCAACTATTGCTAATTCTGATGTAAATGGAGATGGAATTACAAGTGATCAAGGTCCATTAAGTCCAGCATTGACTAATTCAAGATTAAGATTAAATGCAAGCTACACAATTGAAGGAGTGAACTCGCCTTTAGTTACTGAAAGTCCACTTTTTACTATTACTCCAATAGATAATTTCACAATAAGAGTATTGCTTGAAGGACATCACAATGGATTGAGAAATAGTTTGAATATGCGAGACCTTGGGACTACTTATGAACAAGGAGCATTGAGATTAACTTTGTTCTCTGATATTGCAGGAGTTAGAGGTCCTACTTTGGTGTCTGGTATATCAACTAATAAATATGAAGAATTAGACCCTTTGAATAGAAATGCAGGAAATAGAAAATTTGCAAATGTAAATTACTTATTTACAGATATTAGCGATGGTAAATATTGGATAATGGTTGAACAATTAAATCATTTACCAATAATGAGTAGATTTCCAGTACAATTCAAGTATGAAGGAGATGTTAAATCAACTTGGGCTATAGAATCTGGTTGGGATTTTGAAACTTGGGATGGGGAAGACGATAATGTAATGAATGTAATTACAGATGATGCTTTTTCATTAAAAGCATTTAATGCCAAGGGAGATGCCAAAAGCACAGTAACAAGTCCATTATATAATACTACTGGTTTGATTTTTAATAATGGTCCTGCTGGAGCTAAAACAATTGGATTAGCATCAATGGTTGGTGGCGATGTAAATCAAGATGGTCAAATTAATGCTGCTGATAGAGTGCAGGTACGAATTGATGATGGTACAAACAATCTTCGTTCTGATGTTACTGGAGATGGTTTTATTAATGCTGATGACCGTACAATAGTTGATAGAAATTATGGGAAAGTGTCATCTCTTTATGCTGAACCAAAGGGGATATTTAAGCCAAAGGTAATTGAATATGTTAGTTTGAAACCACAAAAATCAAATGAAATTCAAGCTGGTTCTTTTAGTTATAATGTAAATGCTGTTACCAAAAAGTCTGGTGATTTTGCAACAGTTGATTTTTATTTGAAAAATATTGGTGGAGCTTTTAAAGTAGCTAATTGTACATTTGCAATTAGATATGATACTTCAGCAGTCAAATTTGAAGCTTTAACTCAAATTGATACAATTATATTTGCAAACAAACCAGAATTTGGATATTATGCAAAACTTAGGTCGGCACCAACTGATGATATAGATAATAAATTAGTTGGAGTAAGAACAATTGAAATAGATTATGATAAAAACTTTATTAATGGTGGAATTGATGCTCCTTTTAAAGATACTTATCTTGGAACATTAAAATTTAGAATATTAAGCAAAGATAAAGTAGTTAAATTCAATTGGCATAAATCTACAAGTTTGCATACAGTTAATAATGAAATTATTACTGAATTTGGAAATTTTGATACAATTCCTCCAATTTTGCAATATTCAGCAAAGATTATTTCACCTAATGGTGGTGAGTCTTATTTGCCAAATAGGAAAATAAATGTTACTTGGACTACTGATGGCAACCAAAAAGCAAGACTTGATTTATCTACTGATGGTGGATTAAATTGGCAAGCATCTGGTACATTTGTAATTAATGCTAAAGCTATTAGCTTACAATTGCCTAATTTTCCTTCTTCAAATTGTTTAGTTCGATTGGTCGATTTGGCAAGTGGAGCAGAGCTTGATAGAAGTGATAAAACTTGGTCAATTCAAGCTGGATTTGCTCAAATAACTTCTCCAACTTCTGCAGACCCTGTTTACAAAGGTGGAAATAAATCAACTATACAATTTACAGCAAAGGGTTATCCAAAAATAAAATTTGAATTTACTGAAGATGGCTCAAAGTGGTATCAGCTTATAAATTTGGTTGATGGTAATCTTACAAGTATAGAATGGAATATTCCATTAATAAATACTAAAAATGCAAGAATAAGAATGACTGACTATGATACTGGCGAAGAACTTGCTATCACAGGTGCATTCAAAATTATCACTGGAACTATTAAATTTAAAAATCCAGTAGCAAATGAATCAGTACTGGCTGGTACTACATATAGAGTAAGATGGAATTCTACAAATATTAAAAGATTTGACTTGCAAATTAGTATCGACAATGGCATTTCTTGGTCAGATGTGTCTAAATCAGTTGATGTAATCCTTGGTTATATGAATTGGATTGTGCCTCCTACTTTTTCTAATACAGTATTGCTTAGAGCAATTTTGGAAAATGATGAAACAGTGGAATTTGATAGGACAAAGCCATTTACTATTTGGAATGGAACTTTGGTTGAAGATAAATTTGAAGGGATTGAGGTAGGTCAATTCAGTCCTAATCCTGCACTTCACAATACTATTATTGAAATAAATTCAAATAAAGATGCAACTCTAAATTTTAATTTGATTGATTCGAAAGGTAATTCATTGTTAGAATCAAATAGTCAAATTCGTAATGGTAGCAATCAAATCAGTTTAGGTTTAGATGATTTTAGTTCTGGTAACTATTTTGTCATAATCAAACAAAATGATAAAATAATAATTAGAGAATTAAAGATAATAAAATAAAATTTTAATGATATTTTTATTTAGAAATAAATGTAAATGTTTTAGATATTAGCTTTGATGTGCAATATTTTAAATATTAAAGAAGCTATAGAACTAATTCATGAATTGTATTAAAAATTATAGCATTAAAAACCTAAAGCTAAAAAGAACTAAAAGATTTATTGCCTTCCAAATTAGCAATTGTCTGAATCAAGATTTTGAGGATTAAAAGATGATCAGGATTAAACATTGAAAATCTTGATTAAGACAATTAAAAAGTTGAAGATTATGACATTAGACGAAATAACATACAAAATAAACGGTTGTGCAATGAAAGTTCACAACACTTTGGGCAATGGCTTTCAGGAAGTTATTTACCAAAGATGTCTAGCTTTAGAATTGAAAAAAGCAGGACTAAACTTTGGTCGTGAAATAGAGCAAACCATTTACTACGAAGGTATTGAAGTAGGTACCAGAAGAGCTGATTTTGTAGTAGAAAATCAGGTGATTGTTGAGCTAAAGGCATTAATCAATTTAGAAGATGTACATTTGGCACAAGCAAAAAACTATGTAGTAGCATACGATTTTCAAATAGGGTTACTTATCAATTTTGGAACAAATAGTTTGCAATTCAAAAAAGTATTTAATCCAAAGTACAATCCTGTAAATTCTAAAATTAAGTAAATCCTGATTCAGACAATATGAAATTATAATTAACTTGCCAGATTTTATACTTTTTTCCTATGTGGAAAACTTTTGTTTGGAAATGTCGGGGGGGGGGGGGGATATTACATAAAATAATTAAGCAATAATGAATTTAAGTATTTTGTAAATAAACCCCAATTGTTTCAAAACTTATATTCTTTATTTTGGGGTGCAAGATTATTTAATTTTTTTATAAATTATTTAATTAGGAATTTAAAATGAAGAAAATAAATAAAATGCTATTTATTAGTTTAGTAATGTTATTTGGTTTGATGTTTAACAATTCGTTTGTAAATGCTGCATCAATTGTAACAACTACAACATCTCATGTTTCAACTGTACACATTCCAATGGTGCCACCATGTTACGGACCTGCTAATGATTGTACAGAGATTGTTACAACTACAACTATTAACCCACATATTGTTAGTCATGGAACATATAATACTTTAGATTTACAAATTGGGTCAATAGATACTTATTATGACTTACAAGGGGCAGGTACAAATTCAACTATAGCTTCTTCACCAGGTAATTATACTTTTCCTTCTACTAGTACTATAAAAATTGTTCAATGTGACACTAATCCAAGCTATAATGGACTTGTTTTATCTATAACTGGATTAACAACAGATGGAACTGGTAATTTGAGTGTATATATTCCTTAAAATATAGAGTACTGTTTTCCTAGACTACTTAAATGTTTAAATTTTAAGTAGTCTTTTATTTAAATAATTTATATAATGATCAAAAAATTAATTTTTATATTCATAATTTTTATATACTGCGAAAATTATATATTTTGCATTCCAAATATATTAAGTTATACAAACTTAAAAAAAAATGAAAGAGTAAACATACTTAATAAAAATAAAATATTTGAAGCTCGAATATATTTTTTTCTTTCATACCCTTCTTGTTCTTCATGTTTCCGAAACTTAAATACTATAATAAGAAATTTATCTTATAATAAAGATTTAGAAATTGTAGTATTTATTGATGGTCCTAAACCTTCAACTTTAATGGAAATTGCTAAAAATAACAATTGGGATTTTGATGTAATTCCAGATTTAAATGGTTTGTATTCAAATAGTTATAAAATGTCGATTACTAATTCATTTATTATTTTAAATAATGATGGTGATTTTGTTGGATCTGGTAACCTCTCTGATTCTAGTAGCAATTTAAATGATATTATTGATTTAATTAATATATCAAAAAACTCAAACGAAACACCTAATTATTATTTAGAAAAAACTAAAAATATTGAAATTAGAAATAATGAAGAAAATATAAATATCTCAAGTTGGGTTTCAGGTCTTTATTCAAACAAAAGTAATAATTGTTATATTATAGATAGATTATCTTGGGAATTTTATATTACAAATTCTAAAGGTAATGTAACAAAAAAATTCAACATGCTTAAATTACTTAATATTAAATTTCCTACAATTATAAATATTTCTTGGGAAAAAGAAGATGAGTTAATTTTATTACAAGTAAATGGAATTGATATAAATTCAAAATCAGATATAGCTGAAAATTTATTCTTTAATTACAATATAAAATTAGATTCTATAAATAAGTTAAATCTTCTATATTTAAATAATAATTGCAAAGGTTTTGAAGAATTAATTTATAGCCCTATTAAAAATGAATATATTTATTCAAATAATTTTGAGAAAAGATTAAAAGATGATACCATTAAAACATTAACAATTTTGTCAAAAAACGGTTTGTTTATTAAAAATTCTGGTCAATTAGATAGTTTATATACAAAATATAAACTATTTGATGTATATAGAGAGTATTTTGCATTTGGGGATACAAACTTTTACTCTATTTCTAATCATAGTAATTACTTAAGCCTATATGATAATTCAAGTGATTTTATTAGATATATTAAATTAGATTTTGCAAAATCTAAAAGAATTACAAAAAACGATTCTCCAATTAACAAAAGTAAATTTGGTTATGTTGAATTTTTAAAAAACAATAGTATATACCAATCAATTAATTTTGACAAAATAAATAAGAATATTATTATTGGATTTAATAATGACATTTATCCAGATAGTGTAAATGATATATTTTCTAATAAAATAATTAAGAAATATTATTTAAATGTTTTTAATGAATCTGGAGAATTAATATCAGATGATATTGAATTAAAAC
>JAYTXK010000472.1:0-5562 GCA_043743005.1 Ignavibacteriota bacterium | reverse complement strand
CAAAATATCGCTTAAGTCATTGAAAAATAATGAAATACTTTTGCAGTAATTTTCTTAAAGTCCACTCTTTAGAGGGGATTTAGGGGTGTGTTCTTAATTAGCTATTTGAAATTCCAATCCCAAAGAAATGTAAAATAATTTTACCCGATTTTAAACATTTCGGCACAATAATTGGTAATATAAAAGATATTTCTAATAAACTTAAATAAAATAAATGAAAAACTTGTTTTCCAAATCTGGCTTTTTTAATATTGTAATCATCTCATTGCTATTAATTGTAATTATTATGTCTTATGCTTTTGTTTCGAGAGTTTTTATTCAGCCACCTGTTGACTCTGAAATAAGTAACGAAATATCAAAAACAATTAAACAAGAAGTAATTCAAATCAATATATTTAATGCTTGTGGAAAAACTGGTTTGGCATCAAAAGCTCAAAAAATGATGCGTTCATTGGGATTTGATGTAGTAGAAACAAGCAATTCTAATAATCAATTAGCCCAAACAATCATCATAGATAGAGTGGGAGATAGAGTATCAGCACTTAAAGTTGCTTATGCAATTGGTGTAGCTGATTCATTAGTGAAAACTGAATTAGACTCAACTCTATACTTAAGAACAACAGTTTTACTTGGAAAAGATTACAATAAATTAAAACTTTTCAATTAAGTATGCCTATTTTATAGTATAAAAATATTAATTTTGCATAAATAAGAATTATATAATTAATATTTGAGGTATTATTTGCCTTTATTCTCTGAACTCAGCGAAACACAAAAGCTAACTGTACTATGTGCTCAACTTGCTGAGGATAAGCTCGCTCAAAACGTTTCTATTTTAGATTTGTCTAAAATTGAATCTTCTCCAGCTGATTATTTTATTATTGCTAGTTGTGATACAGAAAATCAGATAATTGCTATAACAGATTTAATACTTGCAAATTGTGTGAGTTATAGATTAATCAAACCAAAAGTTGAAGGATTGGAAGCTCCAGAATGGGTGCTTTTAGATTTCTTTGATGTTGTAGTTCATTTAATGTTAAAAGAAAACCGGAATTTTTACAAAATTGAAAAAATATGGGGCGATGCCGATTTTTACAAGGTAAATGATGAAGGTGATTTGAATATTTCTTCTTTTGAAGAAGCAATGTCAATTTATGAATAAATACTATTCATAGTAATTTATTCTTTTTAACTAAAAATATTATTAATAATATATTTACATAAATAATAATGACTAAAGAATCTTACGCAAATAATATGTTTGTCAAAGCACTTAATAAATTGAATATTAATGCAAATGATAGACTAAAATTTGAAACTCCAAAAAACCCAGATCATGGTGATTTTTCATCAAATATTGCTATGCAATTAGCAAAAGAATTAAAAGATAATCCTAGAAATATTGCTATCAAAATTATTGAGGCAATTGAATATGATAAATCAATAATTATTAATTTGGAAATTGCTGGGGCTGGATTTATTAATATTAAGTTCTCAAATAATTTTTATTTTGATGCTTTAAAAGATATTATTTCTCAAAATGAAAGCTATGGAAAGCAAACAATTGGCATTGGCAAAAGTGTTAACGTAGAATATGTAAGTGCTAACCCTACTGGGCTTTTGCATTTGGGACATGGTAGGAACGCAGCTATTGGAGATACTGTAGCAAATCTTTACGAATGGTTGGGATATGATGTAACTCGTGAATATTATTTTAATAATGCTGGCAACCAAATGAATAATCTTGCTAAATCAATTTATGCGAGATATATGCAACTTCAGGGTAATTCAGATTTTCCTTTTCCTGAAGATGGCTATCATGGCGAATATATCAAAACTATTGCTCAAGAAATATTTGAAAAAGATGGATCTAAATATATTGCTGGAATTGAATCAGATTTAGAAGTATTAAAAAAATATGGTGAAGTTTGGAATTTTGATAAAATTAAAAAAACACTTGAAAGAATGAAAATCAAACAAGATATTTTTTATAACGAAGATTCACTTTACTCAGAAGGAAAGATTGATGCTGTGATTGCTGAATTTAAAGAAAAGAATTTGGCTTATGAAAAAGAAGGTGCTTTATGGTTGAAACTATCAGAATTAGGACAGGAGCAAGATAAAGTAATAGTTAAATCTACAGGTGAGCCTACATACAGATTGCCTGATATAGCTTATCATAAAGAAAAAATTCTTAGAAATTATGATATAATTATTGATATTTTTGGTGCAGATCATATTGCAACAGTTACTGATGTATTTGCTGGAGTTAAGGCTTTAGGACTTGATTCAACTAAGTTAAAAGTACTAATTTACCAATTTGTTACTCTTACTGAAAATGGAGAACAAGTAAAAATGTCTAAAAGAACTGGTAAAAGCTACACTTTAGATGAACTATTAAGTGAAGTTGGTGAAGATGTTGTAAGATTTTTCTTAATTATGCGTGGTATTTCCACTCACTTAGAATTTGATTTGGGAATTGCAAAAGAGCAAAGTGATAAAAATCCAGTATTTTATTTGCAGTATGCACATGCAAGAATTTCATCTGTATTAGATCAGGCAAAAGATAGAGAAATTAATATCGATGCTAATGTTGATTTAACTATATTAAATCATAATGCAGAGATAAATTTAATAAAAGAAATGATTAGATTCCCTGATGTGATAAAAGTTGCAGCAGATAAATATGAACCTCATATTATTGCAGATTATCTTAGAGATGTAGCATCAGCATTTCATTTGTTTTACCACGATTGTAGAATTTTAGGTATTGAAAATGAGTTGATGCAAGCAAGATTTGCATTAGTGAAATCAGTTAGAACAATAATAAAAAATGGATTAACTATATTAGGTATTTCTGCTCCCGAAAGAATGTTTAATTAGAAATAACTTAATTGATTTGGATAGGTGCAAGAGTGGTTGAATTGGCACGCCTGGAAAGCGTGTGTACCCGAAACGGTACCGAGGGTTCGAATCCCTCCCTCTCCGCTGAAATAAAATGTAAGTCATTGTAAATTTAACACTTACAGAAGCTTTTTTTTAAAGGTCAAAAAAAGGTCAAAAAAACATTTTTTTCATTTGCAATTAAGATTTTTCTAAATAATTGACAATAAAATAAAATATATATAAATATTTTTTGCAAATGTTAACTTAAAATTCCATAGTTTACGTTTATGAAGTTGAAAAATGTAGAAAAGTTGGAAAAATGCTATGGGAAACTCAATTATAAATACTTTAAGCAATAAAAAGTCTTACTTAATGTTCAAAAGAGGTTTTACAAATCCTTATTCATGTAACATTAATTTAGTCTCAATTGAAGTACCTGAATTTGTCTTAACTGGCGAAGAAGAAGACAGTCGAAATATACATAATGATTGGGAAAAAGTCGGTAAATATTTGTTAAAAGCATCAGAAAAGGTTGTCGATGGCTAGTTCTAATAAAAATCTTTCACCAACTGATACTACTAAAAGCATAATAACGAAACAAAGTGAGCTTACTAGGTTTAGTGGACCAATTCCTCCTCCAGAAGTTTTGAAGATGTACAATGATGTAGGGATAGATATTCCAAATAGAATAGTTGCAATGGCAGAAAAAGAACAGCAACATAGATTTGAAATGGATAAAATACAAATACAGATTATTCAAGAATCTAGTTCTACTAGAAATCAAGATATTACTAATACAAATAATAGGCTAATAGATCATTTAGGGAAAGGGCAAAAATACAACTATATAATTAATATTGCAGAACTTATTTCATCTATTATTTTATCAGTTCCTATCTTTGATAATTCTCAGATTTCTCCTTATGCAACATTTGTTTTATTTGCATTGCATACTGGTGCAAATATTTATAACAGTTACAAAAACAAAGGACAAAGTGATAAACTGATTGAGTATGAAGATCAAAATAAGTTAGATACTATTGACTAATTAAAATATTAGGTAATAAATATTCAATATATACTAATCTTGTTCCCAATATTTTCGAGCTATTTCGTCTATTTCTTTGAAAGCTTGTTCAAGTATGTCATTAACAATTACAAAGTCAAATTCATTTTTCATTTTCATCTCCAAATTTGCTCGTTCTAACCTTTTATTAATTTGCTCTTGAGTTTCAGTACCACGATTGTTCAACCTTTGCTCTAAAATTTCAATTGATGGAGGTGCTATAAATATCAATAACGCTTCATTTGGATATGCTTTTTTTAATGATATAGCCCCTTTAACATCAACGTCAAATAAAACACAATTTCCTTCTTTGATAATTTTATTAATTTCACTTTTTAATGTACCATAATTATTTCCAAAAAATTCTTCATACTCTGCAAATTCATTATTTTGAACTTTTTGTTCAAATTCATCTTTTGAAACAAAGTAATAAGCTATTCTATCTGATTCATTAGGTCTTTGAGTTCTGGTTGTGCAAGAAACAGAAAATTTAAGATGAGCATAATTCTTAAGTAAATATTTGGCAATAGTTGATTTGCCACCACCACTTGGAGATGATAATACAATTAAAGATTTTTTTGACATTTAGCACTTAATTAAATTAATTTGAATACAAATTTAAATAAATAATCAAATACTATTGCTATTTCAATTATAAGTGTTGAAAGATTTTACTACAAAATCAAAATATTAAAAAAAAATATCATAATTTGCAAAATATTCTGTGATAAAATACAGTTTAATGTGTCTTATATAAATACAAATGTACAATTTTTAAAAAACTATGAAAATATTAATCTCTTTGTTTCTTTTAATTAACTTAAATCTTTATTCACAAATTGAAAAAATATATTTAACTGCAAAAAATGAATTTGAAGTTAGAAATTTTGAAAAAGCTTTATTACATTTTAATAAAGTCATATCAAAAAATGAAAAGTATCAAGATGCTTTGATACTTAGAGGGTTGACTTATCTATATTTACAAGAATTTGATAGTTCCTTAGTTGATTTTAATAGATATATAGAATATCACCCAAATTCTGCAGATGCTTATAATAATAGAGGTTTAGTATTAGGGTATTTGAACCTTCCTGATAGTGCAAGAGCCAGTTTTGATATAGCAGTACTATTAGACCCTAAATTTGCACAACCATTAGTAAATATTGCATTTATCTATGAAAATATTTTTGAAAATGATTCTGCATTAATATATTTTGACAAAGCATTAAAATTAGACAAAAATTTGCCTGAACCTTATTTTCAAAAAGGAAAATTGTATCATACAAAAAAAATGTATAAAGTTGCCAGAGAGAATTTTAATCAAGCTGCTTTGAAAGGATACAAAAAAGATGAATGTTTTTTAAATATTGGAAATATTTTTTTCAAAGAAGGTAATTTTAAAGCTGCAATTTCAGAATATTCTAAAGTAATTAAATTAAATGATAAAAAAACTGAAGCAATTAATAATAGAGCTATTTGTTATGATACTTCAGGAAATAAAAAATTAGCAAATAAAGATAGGGAATTATTAAAAAAAATCAACAAACCCTTTTTAGTAGATTTTTCAAAAGTTGAATATAAGAAATTTAAAAATTCTTTGGGAACTATTT